>JAJYLO010000013.1 GCA_021787635.1 bacterium
CGTAGGAGTGGGGGCCGTGTCTCAGTCCCCCTCTGGCTGACCACCCTCTCGGGCCAGCTACTCGTCATAGGCTTGGTAGGCCGTTACCCTACCAACTACCTGATAAGCCGCAGGACCATCCCAAAACATGCAGTTAAGCACTTTACTCGCCCAAAGGGCGAGACTATCGAATATTATCCCCGCTTTCGCGGGGCTATTTTCAATTCTGGGGCAGGTTCCTACGTGTTACTCAGCCGTCCGCCACTACCTTTCTACCTTGCGGCAGAAAAGACGTTCGACTTGCATATCTCAGGCACGCCGCCAACATTCATCCTGAGCCAGGATCAAACTCTTAAAAAAGTTTGAAAAAATCCTAACCCGTTCACCAAGACTAAATTATATTGTCAAAGTGCGCAAGGCTCAATTGTATATGATTCGAACTTAAATGTCAATTGTCAGTTTACGCAGATTTTTATAATCTTGCGATAATTTTATTATACCATTTATTGTGGCATCCTGCACGTTCTGAACACAATAAGAATCAATCTTAATCTCACCGGCAAAAAAGCTGTCGATTCCCTTGATGTTGGCGAGACCGCCGGTCAGCATAATGCCGCGGTTGAGAAGCTCGTCCAATATTTCCGGCGGCGATGTTTCAATCAATTCCTTGACACCATCGGTGATTTGATTGAAACTTGTCAGTAATGCTTCCTTGATATCGGACGATTTTATACGGACTGATTTGGGCAGACCGCTTTCCAGGGACTTACCTCGGATAGTAGTAGTATTTTCAATATTGGCGAAGTTAAGCAGATTTATTTTTAATGATTCGCAAGTCGCTTCACCAAGGATCAATCCATATTTCAAATAAACATAGTTATAAATAAGCTTATTCATATAATCGCCGGCATTTTTCAGCGTTTTTTGACTGACAATGCCGCCGCTACTGATTATAAATATCTCGATTAATCCGCCACCCAGATCAACGATCAAATTTGGCTGGTGGGAAAAAACATTTAAATTACAGCCTGCCGCTGTCGCCAACGGTTTTTCAATAAGATCGACATGTGATAAACCAGTTTTTAGCAGTGCTTCCTGAACTGCCTTTTGTTCGATCTCGGTCGCGATTGACGGCGTAATGGCAACGCCGTGCAAACTGGGTTTTATCAGTTGGTTATTCAAATAGATGTATACGGATTGTTCGAGGAACTTTTTTAGCAGGGAAACTTGGGCATCAAAATCGGAAATTACTCCATTGCCGATCGGACGGACGATTTTAATAAAATCCGGTGTTTTTCCCAGAATGGATTTGGCTTCCGTTCCAAAAAAAATATATTCCTTCAGTTTGCTGTTGTAACCTAAATATGTTGGTTCCCGCAAGATGATCCCCTTGTCTTTTATGGCGATTTTAGTGCTGGCAGTACCTAAATCGAAATAGATTTCATATCCCTTGAAAATTAATGGTTTGAATTCCCTTAAATTTCGGATAAAATTAAACATATGATACAATTATTATATTACTCCCTTTTTTTACTTGCTCCACTAATCATGTCGAAAGACACTTCCGAGCTTTTCGAATTTGATAAGATGATATTCATTTATATTGTGACCGTTGGTATACTGTTCTTCTGGGTTTTGGCGATGATTCGGAACAAAAAAATAATCTGGAAAAAAACACCACTGGATATTCCGATACTGCTGTTTCTGGCGTCGGAAATATTATCGACGGTATTTTCCATCGACCGCCAGACGTCGTTTTTCGGTTACTACGGCCGGTTCAACGGCGGCTTATTATCCATTATAACCTATATTACTCTTTTTTACGGTTTCATAAATTTCTTCAATAAGGAAAAAATAATGAAACTAATGCGTATTTCCCTGATTGGATCATTTCTGGTTATTCTTTGGGGAATGCCTGGCCATTTTGGTCACGATATGAGTTGTTGGTTGTTTACCGCCCAGTTTAACAATACATGTTGGACAAGCCAGTTTCACCCCGATTTGCGGATGTTTTCCACGCTTGGCCAGCCTAACTGGCTGGGGGCCTATTTGGCAATTAATTTTTTTATCGCTTTATATTTTCTGTTTTCCAAAAAAGAAAACATTCTTCTCTATTGTTATTTGATACTTAACTTTGTGACTATATTATTTACCCGTTCCCGATCGGCCTTGGCGGCAGTTGGAATCGGGTTCGCTCTTTTTGCCGTCCTGACCTTTTTCATCGACCGTCAGTGGCGCAAGTTCCTTATTTTAGGCTTATTGTTCCTTATTCCGATTATCGTTTTCAAGACCGATATTCCGGCGATCGACAAATATTTGCGGCTGCCGGTGCTTCACCGAAATATCAAAACCAAAGCGGTCGCCTCGGTGAAAAATTCTCCCCCGATAATAGTTACCGATTCGCTGAAAATCCGGGAAATCGTCTGGCGGGGGGCGGTTAAGCTTGGGGAAGAATACCCGCTCTTTGGGACGGGGTTGGAGACATTCGCCTACTCCTACTATTTCGTCCGGCCGGTTGCCCACAATCTGACATCGGAATGGGATTATCTGTACAATAAGGCGCACAACGAATATTTAAATTATTTGGCAACGACAGGGTTTTTCGGTGCTGGTACTTATTTATTGATGATTGGAATTGTTTATATGATTTTATTGCAACGAATTTTCAATTTTCAATTTTCAATTTTCAAACAAATTCCATATTCCAAAAAGGATAACAATGAAAAACTTATGGCGATCGGTTTATTGGCGGCCTATACCACGATTTTAGTGACGAACTTCGTCGGGTTTTCCACAACGACTATCAACCTGTTTTTTTACCTGATTCCTGCCTTTGTCCTGGTTTGGAAAAACGATTTACCGGCACCGGCGGCCGACAAAAACTTCGATGCCCGGCAATGGTTTCTATCGCTGACCGCTTTTGTCGTCGCCATCTTTGCTGTCATTTATTTTGCCCGGTATTGGCTGGCCGATATTGCTTATGCTAAGGGTAACGCTTATGCCCAAATAAACGATTTTCAGCAATCGGCCAGTTATTTAAGCCAAGCAATGTCGTTTAGATACGAGCCGGTTTACGAAGATAAATTGTCGTATGTCTTAGCTAATCTCGCGGTGATTGCCTCCTACAACAAGCAAACAGATATTGCCAGGAAACTGGTGGCGGCAGCCGATTTATATAACCAGAAAACGATCCAGGAATCGCCGGAAAACGTCCTTTATTGGAAAACCAAAGCTAAAAACGAATATCTTTTTTATCAGGTAACGCTCAATAATCAACAGTTGGCCGATGGCGTTTATGCCTTGCAGGAAGCACAAAAACTGGCTCCTACCGATCCGAAAATTCCTTACAGCCTGGCAATTTATTATTCGTTAATGGGCGATGACGTTAAAAACATCAAGGATAAATCGGCGCTGGACGATAAATCATTGCAAGAGGTGGATAAAGCGCTGGCGCTTAAGCCGGATTATGAAGACGGATATCTTTTAAAAGGCCAATTACTGAAAAAATACGGTGATAAGCAGGAAGCAAAACAGGTATTCCAATTCATTCTTAATAAAATAAATCCTCAAGACCAAACAGCGAAAAAGGAAATTGACCGATTATAGTTAGGGTGTAGTGTTGGGGCTTGCAATTCCCCAGATACAGCCCGTCGTAGTCAATGTTTTTCCATCTGGTTGGTAACATTGAGTAGTACATGTCATGCTGGAAGAAGTGATATAAGGGAGAATCTGTTGATTATTCTCCAAACAGGCATAGAGTTGGTATGTAGTACCATTTGATATGTAGCTATAGCTGCTCCCAGTTGACGGGTCAGTTGGTACTATTTCCATATATATTTTCTTTTTGGATCCATTAAGATCAATTTTTATTTGGGATGGCAATGTATTTCCTGGTATTGGCGTAGGGTATAATTTTTGGTCTTCATAATACATCTCGAGCGCCCGGGAAATTTGTTCCAGATCTCCTTTCCTTCTCGCATCGCGGCCTTTCTTGAGGGAAGTGATGAAATTGCCGGAGATCATCGCCGCTAAGACGCCCAAAATGGCAATGACGATCATCAATTCAATTAAGGTAAATCCTTTTTTCATACCTAAATTTATGGTATAGTAATTGGATTAGTAAATCAAGTCAATAAATGAAGAAAATAATACCGGAAATATTATTGATAATTTTTTCTGTATTATTTTTTTTAGGTTTCTTTTTTCCTAATATAAGATTATTCGTGACTCCTCAAGGGATATTAAGTGATGCTGCAAAATTTCACTATCCAATCAGGGAATTTTATCAGCAAAAAATACATTTATTTCAACTGCCTTTTTGGTCAAAGAACATTGGCATGGGATTTCCATTGATTGGACAATCGGAGATTGCCGCTTTTAATCCCTTGAATTTTATTACCTTATTTTTCTTTAATTTCGAGACCGCTATTAATCTTCAATTGTTAGTAATTTTTATATTATTGTCAGTATTTAGCTATTATTTCGCTAAAACGGTAAAGCTAAGCACAGTATCATCTATCTACTTTGCAATATTATTCACCTATTCCTCGATTATAATTTTTAATTTGGATTATTTTTCTCCCTTGAACTCATGGGTATATTTTCCACTGATAGCCTTATTGACTATTAAGATCGAGGAAAGATTAAATGCAAAATGGTTCATTGTCTTAATTATTACATTAACGATGCAGATCTTTTCCGGTCATTTCCAAATATTCTTTCTTAGCGGTTTTTTTGTTTTTAGTTATGCTGTTATAAACGTGTTTATTTACCCTAGAGTAGGAGCTAAATTACTTATCATATTAATTGTTGCTTATATATTATCAATATTATTGGCAGCATTCCAGATATTACCCTCAATTGAATATCTAAATTTTTCTTCTCGCCAATCAAGCTATTTCACAGTCGGAAATACTGTTATTCCATTAAAATTAGTTTTAACAATATTTAATCCTTTTATTTTTGGTGATCCGAAAACAAGTATTGCATATATTAATCGAGCACCGGAATATGTTAATTTTTTTATTGGGTACATCCCTTTATTAATAGCAGTAATTTATCTATTGCGTCTTATAGTTAAAAAGCATAAATTTCCGGAGAATAGATTCAATAAGCCAATGTTATTGTTATTTATTCTCGCTTTTTCCTTTGGTTTTGGGGTGAATTCTCCCTTTTATTTTTTAACTAATATACCTCCATTTAGCTATTTTCGATTCCCCAATAGGTTTTTTGTTTTATCAATATTTATTTTATGTTTTTTTTCAAGTTTATTGCTGGAAGAAATTACTAAAAAGGTTAAGCACAAGACGATTGTATTTATTATGATATTTATCCTATTATTTATTGAAAAAAAATATTATTTTAAAAGAGTCAACGATGTCGTTTCCTATAAAAACTATATTGCCAATACCTTATTTTTACGTAACAAAAGAATATATACATCAGCGTCAATATATTCTTATTATGTTAAGAATATTGCCGAAAAAAAAGGACCATTTTCGCAACAGTCGGCGAATTTATCGCTAGAATTAATTAAAAATACTAGTGCACCTGATTATAATCTATTGCAGAATAATGATAATTTTAATTACGAATCAGGTATAAGATTGTTACGAGACGACCTAATATCGCAACTTATCGAAGGTTCTCACTCAAATTCCATCAGTGATATCATTGATGATATTCAGATATCAACAGTGGGAGCAAGCATTATTAGAGATAGCGCGATCAATGATATTATTTCGATTAGTCCGATTTTATCATCTTCATCCAATGGTATTGATTTATCCCTTATCAAATCATTGCCATCTTCCTTTGATAAAAATCTTGTTTACTACTACTATAAGGTAAATAATGCGAAACCAAGAGTCCAATTCTATAATAAATATATTCTCGTAAATACATTTTCAGAGTTGAATAAGAAGTTGGATGACGTCGGGGCAGTAAACACGGTTTTATTGGAAAACGATTTTTCCTCGAGGCTCTTATCAAATATCGATAGTAAATACAGTTATGATCCAAAATATTCCGTTTTGGTTGACAAGGATGAAGAATATAAAATCAAAACAAAAAGCAGTGCTAATAGTATACTGGTATTGGCTGATCGATATTATCCAGGATGGAGGGCTTACATTGACGGTAAGGAAACTAAGATTTATAAGGCCAATTTCCTTTTTAGGGGAATTTATTTGCCGAAAGGAAATCATGTTGTTCAGTTTAAATATATTCCACAATCTTTTTATACAGGAATAATTATCTCTTTAATGACTTTGTTTAGTTTGTTAACTACTGTTATTTCAGGCTGTTTAAAGGAATACCTTCCTTGATTTGAAGTTTGTTATACAATTCTACGTATTTTTCCGGGTCAGATATCTTAATGTGACAAATGCCGAAGTATTTTATTAGAATTTTAACGTTATTACTGGTTAACAAAAAATTATTTTGATCCATTTTACCAAGATAGTATTTTGCCATTTTGCAGTCTTTTTTTTCTACAAAACTATTGATCAAATCCGGATCGGTACTTCCTTCCCCAAAATAATTGTAAGCGCGTCGAAAAACAGCATCGGCTTCAGCTAAATGATCATTATCGATAAGTATTTTGCCGTAATTAACGTAAGCAGTAAAGGCAATTTTTTGCAAACTGTAAAAATAAAGCAAGCTTTTTGAATTATCGTTTAATTTTGGTAACGGGAAATTCTGCCAGAATTGCCTGTCAAAAGCAATGACATTATTGATATCGCTGGTTGCAGCGGTTTTGCTCGGATAATATTTCCACGTTAGGCCGTAGGGTAACCAGTAACCAACTGTATAGGGGGAGATGCTAAATATTTGACGATGTTTGGCATTTTTGTCCAGAAAATCCTGCGTATATTTCTCCGGCGATACCGTATCTTCAGCATAAAAACGGACATAGATATCCGGATAAGCATGACGCAATCTTTCGATATAATAATCGCGTCCCAGCAGGCCGATATCAATTAATTTAATATCATTTCTTATTTTTCCTCCGTAATATTTATCCATCAGCGGGAATAAGGTTTCATCCTGCGACGCCAAAAGAATCGCCTGCTTGGGTGACGATTTCAGTATTGCTTCGGCGGATTTATCGAAGAAATCTAGATTGCGAATTTGACTAATAATTTTATAGTTATCCCTGATTTCAATCAGTACGACAGTAAAAATAAAAATATAAACAGCGATGTTGGTGATCTTTATTAATAAATTATTTGTGATTAGATGTTCCATCAATTGTTTTATAAATGTCATGCATTCGTGAACGCCGATTGCCAAAGGAAAAAGGAAAATAAAATAGATAAAAGTTAAAAATCTTTCTTCCGACGCCAAATCAAACGGCGAAACGGAAAGATAATTGCTATAAAAAAAGAAGAACAAGCATATAATGACAGTAATCGTTATGAATTTTAATAATGGTTGGTATTTTTTGACGGTAAAAATAAAACCGACCACGATAAAGAAAATACCCAGTATTCGGAAATCTTTGACTAAATCAATAAAAACCGAAGATAAGGATAACAGTTGGGTAAACAGTATCGGTTTTGAGGTGGCATAAGCTTTAAAAGTGCCAAAAGATGAACGGGTGACTAAGCGAACGAAACCGGCCAAGCTTTTAGCATTTTCCCAGTCAACCGGCGGATTAAAATAACTGGCGATTGGAGCATATATATAGAGAGATAAGCCAAGAAGAATAAACAGAAGACTTTTCGGCCAGTTATCCCTTAAAAAACGTCGGCGGATATTTTTATCGATCAAAAAGTGCCAGCCGGGAATAAAAATAATGATTATATAATGGTTGGTTAATGCCAGCCCCAGCAAAAAAAACAGGATATTTTTTAATCGTTGGCGGTATTTTTTGTTTAAAAGTAGGATGAGATAAGTGATAAGAGTGATAAAAAAACTGTTTAGGCTGAATACTTCGGGCACCAGCGAATTAAGCCAGACGGGAAAAAGGAAAAAGTAAAACAAAGCAGTGAATAAAGCAATAAGGTGACTTTTTGTGACAAGAGTAATAATCTTATAGATTATAAACAGAGTCAGTATAGAGGGAATTAATGACAGCAGGGCAATTCGCCAATTGGCCGTCGATAACGGAACCAGCCGACTGATAATATTTCCCAAAAGAGTATATAGCGGATAGCCCGGAGCATGAGGAATACTGAAAGTGGTTGAAGTCAGCGCATATTCCGCGCTGTCTCCTCCGTATAAGTGTGTGGGCAATAAAAAAAGATTAATAATGCCGATAGCTAAAAATATCAGGTATGACACGATAGGATTTAGTATAACAAAAAAAACGGCTTATTCAGCCGTTTTTCTTTAATGTTGAATTCCTTTATTTAACGCACCATAAACATGGATTTGTTGTTGGATCAGTTGTACAAGTACCTTTGGTGGCAACCGCTCCTGTATTCGGATCGAACTTCGTATTAGGATCGCTGGTAAACGATTTCGAACTCGGCTTATAACATACTTCAATCGTTCCCAGGCTATTCGAACCGAAAACCGTTATTTTAGCTAATGTTGCTCCACCGGCCAAAGTGCTGAAGTCCGATTTTAGTTCACCGGTAGCTATTATATTTGACGTGGTAACAGCTAAACTGCTCAAATTATTCGGTGAAGTACCGGTAGCATTTCCAGCAAAACCATCGGAAACTCCGACGCAATCCGAATCAGCGCACCACGGCATCTGATTTTTAAGCGCATAATATCTAATTACGGCTCCCTGGAATTCCGATACGGTGTTTCGAATACCGGTATCCGTACCTTTTTTCAACTGTTCAAACGGATCAAGAGCAGCCAGCAAGCCAACGGCTAAAGCGCCCAGAAGAGCAATGACAATCAGCAATTCGATAAGGGTAAAACCCTTTTTAGAATTTTTCATATAATTACAATATGCATGATTTTATTTCACTTGTCAAGGGGTAAATGATTCGATATAATTAGAAAATATGGCACCATTACCAAAAAGAAAACATTCCACCCAAAGGAAAGGCAAAAGATTGGCGACGCGGGTAAATTCATTGCCTCAATTGGTCAAATGCAAAAATTGCGGTAAAATGAAACTGGCTCACCGAGTCTGCAAATATTGCGGAAAATAATGGATATTCGTCACCAGGAACGTATCAAAATAGTCCAGGAGCTCTACGCCCAATCGTTTAAACCTCAGTCTGTTAGTGACAAAACTGCGGCAATAACCGATAAACAGACAGAAATTAATGCTTTTATCAAAAAATACGCCGCCAAATTTCCCGTCGATAAAATTGCCAAACTGGATCTGGCTATTCTTCAGTTAGGTATTTATGAATTAATTTTCGAAAAAAAGGAGCCGCCAAAGGTGATTATTAACGAAGCGGTGGAATTGGCCAAGGAATTCGGGTCGGAAAAATCGTATTCATTTATCAACGCTATCCTGGGAAAAATATATAATAAGGGAAGCATATGATATATGCTGATTTAGAAAAAACCATCGGCGTTCGTATCAAAAACCGGAAACTGCTGGAAAACGTTTTTATCCACCGGTCTTATCTCAATGAGCATAAAGATTCTCCCCTGCCTTCCAATGAGCGGCTGGAATTTTTGGGCGACAGTGTCTTGTCGTTAATTACTTCCGTTTACCTTTTTCGCAAATACCATGAATTGGCTGAAGGCGATTATACGGAAATCAAGTCGTCAATCGTCAAGACGGAAAGCTTGGCGACTGCTGCTTTCGAAATCGACTTGGGTAACTATTTGTTTTTGTCTAAGGGCGAGGAGCTTGGCGGCGGCCGAAGCAATAAAAATATCCTCGCCGATTGCTTCGAAGCGCTTATTGCCTGTATTTTCCTTGACCAGAGTTTTGAGGCGGCGTACGAATTTGTGGTTAAGCATCTTTTCAAGGCGAAACTGGACTATCTGGTGGAAAATAAACTCTATCTGTCAGCCAAAAGTAAACTTCAGGAGCTCATCCAGGGAAAATACAAAACGACGCCGGTATATAAAGTCCTGGAAGAAAAAGGACCGGAGCACAAGCGAATTTTTAAGATCGGAGTATTCTTCCACGATAAGAAATTAGGGGTGGGGACGGCCTCGTCAAAAAAGGAAGCCGAGGAAATCGCCGCCAGAAATGCTTTTGATAATATTAATTTGTTGTGATAAAATTAAAAAATGGCTGTTGCATTAAGATTGTACCGATTGGGCAAAAAAAACAATCCATCTTATCGGGTGGTTGCTATTGATAAGCGAGACAAACGGAATGGTTCATATATTGAGGTGGTTGGTTTTTATGACCCGATGATTGAGCCCCACCGATTGGAATTAAAAAAGGACCGTTTGGAATACTGGATGAGCCGCGGGGCGCAAATTTCCGAAGGATTACGCAAACTGCTAAAGACTCCTTAAAAAGGATTGGATTTTCGCGGGTAGTTGGTTTCTACCGTTGCGCTTTCTGTTGCCGGCTTCAAGGCAAACTGTACTTTATTCATAATTGATGACAATTCGGCAAATGATTTATTGCTGAAATTAACTCCCTGGTTTGGAGTGGTATTGTCTTTTTTGTGATAAAAAGCCACATTTATTTTTATTGTCCCTGACATTTGCGGCGACAGTTCTATTTTATCCGAAGTAATCAGCCGGCCACCGCTGAAATTGTAATTTTTTAGAAAATTTATGAAAGCATTATTGTCCCCTGTTCCGGTAATGGCAATTTGCAATTGGTCATTACTCGATTGTTTCAGATTAACAATGTATGACGTTATGATAAAACCTGTTTGCTGTGATATTTTGTCGAGGGCGTAAATAATGGAAAAATAATCTTCGCTGTCGGGAATAAGCGTTTTTAAAAGTGTTATATCTTCGTCCAGGTTTTGCGTGCCGGCCAGGACGGAATTGAGCGCGTTGGACTTATCCTGCAGGGTTTTTATGTCTGCGATCAAACCGCTAATTTTATCAGTATCCTGGATTTTTTTGCTGATGCTTAGCGAAACGATTATTACCGTCAGCAGCAGAAATAGAATATCGGCGGCGATGTAAACCGCGTTTTCTTTAATCAGGGTATAAATATATGGATTAATTTTTATTTTCATCGATTGGTATGAATTTACCGGTAAAATTCAAATCATAACTGCTTTTTTTATTTTCGTCGCCGCCGACGGCCGTGAAACTTTTCAGGGTAATATTCTCGAAATTTTTCAAAAACTTCTCCGATTCGACAAAACGGAAAAAATTCATCAGCTCATTGAAATTACTGAAGGAAACAGCAAAAGTCACATCACGGTTTTTACCGATGACAAACGACTTCAAGCTCGCTGTTTCCGTGCTGGTTTCAATGGCCGTACTTAAAAGATTGTAATATGGAAGAGAATAAGCGTCGTTTTTCATAAAATCTTTCAAGTCCTGGTATTTGTTTTCGACGTAAATCAATTTTGCTTCCGTACTTTCATGGCCTTGTGATGAGATAAGAAGCGATTGCTTGGTGGCAAGGATATTATTTATTTGCGAATTATCCCGGAAGCTTATAAAGAATAAAAACGAGGCCGATAATATGAAAAGGACGACGGCCGCAGCAGCAATAATTCTGGTCCAGTAGAAGTATTTCTCATAGCGGCGATAATCCTCACGGTTAACAAGAAGGTTGATCTTTGATTTTCTCATACTTAACGGAAATTGCCACCGATAGCGGGGACGAATAGCGACAGTTCATTTTTATGGCTTTCGACGGAATTGCTTTTACGGCAAATGCCATACGGATTAAGCGCTTTGGCCGGTATGGATAGGGAGGTGGTCAGATAAGAAGCCAGCGACGCGAAGCGGAAAGCCTCATTGATTAAATATGCGGTTTTGACTTGGGTATGATTTTTTTCGTTTATGAGGGTAATGAACCGTTTCAATTCGGTCGAAAATTCGTTGAGAATTGGAGCGATAATGGTGTTTTGTTCATCAAAAACATTCAGCGTCTCGATCGCCTTGGTATGATCACCTCCGGTATTAATCATGATTTCTTTGATGAAAAGTTCATAGCCGATTTTGAAATTGTGGGTTTGAGTTAATAACAGCAAGGTGGGATCGAAATAATAAAGGGATGTCGAACGCCAACCGATATTGACAATGATGAAAGCGCCGCCCGCCGCTATCCCGAGTGGCTTAGCGTTTTCGGTGACAAACCGCGCGGATGCGCTCAATTCATTCTCGACCGACTGTGGTAACAAGCCGGCCATTTCGGTCAGACTCTGGATTTTGTCGATCAGTTTTTTGGGCGAGGCGACCATAAGTACAAGCAATTTTTTTTCTGTGCTAAACTCCTGGAGGATTTCGATATCGATATTAGTTTCATCAATCGGCATTGGTATGAACTGGTCGGCTTGGTATTTGATAGCGGAAATAAGCTCCTTTTCATTAAGAAACGGCATTAATAAAATCCGGCTGTAGGTAAAAGCGTCAGGGATGACGACACTGACGTTTTTTTTGGTGATTTTCAGGCTCGCCACCAATTTAGTGATTATTGCCGCTTCATCGGTAATGTTTTTTTCGTTATCGGCGGAATAAAATTTCGAATCGGTGGCAATATAACCGATGGTATCAATATCGATCTCGTTGCCGTTTTTTTTAGCATCGGTGATTTTGATTAGACTTTCGCCAATATCAAGACAAAAAAAAGTATCGGCCATATAAATTCAATATAAAAGAAAGCAAATAAAATATCAATAGCTCTTCATTTGGACAGCGGTTTGGTAATTAAGGGAAACGGTATCTTCGGGTCGAGTTGAGGTGGTGGTATATTGAATATTAAATTGCATTTTTATTAATGGCGGTGAATATTTATTGGAACGGGTACATGTCATTGACCATCCGGAAACGTTAACATTTTTGTCGGTCAAATCAACAGTGGTCATAATCGATGAAGAAGAGGCGATTCGATTGCTGCTGTCAATTGCGAAACTAAAAGTGTTTTTATTAATATTATCAACAAAATGATCAAAAGAGGTATCGGAGGATGTTTGGTCAGCACAGACGGGAGCATTTGCTGCAGTTTGCATACCGGCGGCATAGTTGCGGATTAAATTTTCCATGACATTCATCGCATAATCCCCTTCCCTTTTTACCTCGGTCAGATGCATGATTTTCGTCTGTTGTTGCAGGATGATAAAGATAATGGTGAATAGCGCCGGCAGAGCCAGGGCAATGACGGTGATGACGACAACAATTTCAATAAAAGTGAATCCCTTTTTATTTACTCCCATATTTGGTAAATATTGTTAATCATCACATTATGAGTGCCGTTTGGCTCGGGCCAGGAAACGGTAATGGTGACGGTGATTTGCGTTATATTGCCGGTGACAGTTGCTTGACGAGTATATATTGTCCCCGGTATTGTATCAGTGGAACTGCAGGTACCTAGGTTCCAGCTTAAAGTCTTAAAGCAGTAGGAAGTGCCGGAAATGTAATTAGTAAATATATTCCAGTCCGCTTCTTTTTGGCTGGTGATCCAGTTGGACAGTTCTTCAGCATAATGGGTGGCGATGATTTTATGTTCGTTGACCTGCATATTTCTAATTGTGGCCGTGGTTACTGCCACGGCAACGACAAAAAAGAGCGCCAAAACTGACACAAAGACTAAAACTTCAATAAGCGAAAAACCATGTTTCATTTTAGCAACCGCCAAAACTGCTATCGTTGAGTTTTATAACTCCGGAGTTGTCCACTTGGATGGTGAGGCAATTTTTACCACCCGGACCTCCCGGCAAAATGCTGCTTTTTAATTGGAGTGTATATGGATAACAGGCAGTAGTGGCAGATGTATCAATGCCGGCGGTCAGAGGAAGAAATTTAATGCAGCCAGTATTAAGAATGCTGATCGAAGTATTTGACGGAATACTATAAGTGACGATAGTATTTTTGGTACAGTCCATACCACAACAGGGGTGAAGAGTGTAGGAACTGTTGGTGAAATTAACTTCATAACCACTGAAGCTGTTGATGCAAAAGTTTGCCGAATCGCCGGCAGCGGCTTTATTTTTTGCCAGTTCCAGGACGTCGACGACTTTTCTTGCCTCGGTTCTTAGCTGTTGTTGGGAGTCGAAATTATTATAATAAGACAAAGTCAGCGATAAAATCAGGGCAGTGACGCCGACGATGACAAGCAATTCAATGAGAGTAAAGCCGTTATTTTTGTCCATAAGGTCCTAAGCAGTATGTGCAATTGCCTATTGTACAGCTTGGAGGGCTGGTGGAACAACTTGACCCAGTTACTTCCAAATAAGCGCCTAATGTGTAATCTGTGGAAGAGCCCGAATAGCCATATGTATAAGTTGGATCTTTTGGATCTTTAGGAACCTTTGGTAAATACATTATATTATATGTTGAGCAATTACCTGTATCTGTTATACAACCGACTGAAATTGGATTATAAACTGGATAGCTGCTGGTGTCGCTATTGCTTCGGTACATTTCTAATGCTGCCCTAATTTGCTCTAAATCGGTTTTTCTTTTGGCATCACGCGACTGCTTCATGAATTGAGTATAGGAAACCGCCGCGCCGGCGGCCAGTAGGCCGATAATTGTCGCGACTACCAAAATTTCGATTAATGTAAATGATCTTTTCATATCAAGCTATTGTTGATTATTAACCACAAAAACTGAACCGTTTTCCAAAACGGCGGTAATACTATAAGTATTATTGGTTGTATCTGATGTTGCAGAATACACATATAGACCACTGTTCACCGGGTCAGTGATGGAAAAATTGGTGCACCCCGTCGGGATAGAAGACATTTGAATAGTCCCAAGTGTAGTTATGGTAGGATATTTGTATGGATTAGTCGTGTTTGCTGCATAACACTCTTCCATCATTTTTTGAGCCGCATCCAAATCGCCCTTTCTTTTGGCATCTCTCGCTTTTTTTTGGGCACTGGAATAAGAAACAGTGGCGATAGCGACCAGGATAGAAATAATACCGATGACAACGAGCATTTCCAGCAAAGTAAACGCTTTTCTCATATTTTTATGGTTGAGTAACTATATAACATGTATTTGACGTCTGGCAGTGATTATCATAGCTGCAGTCAGCACAACTCGAACTGCCGTCCGGATCGGCTTGGTTTTCCAGACAGCCGCAGATTTTATATACGAGCTCTCCTGAAGTATGAGTATAGGTATAATACTCACCTGAACCCGCATTTGGTGGAATGGGGAATTTGCTCATGTAAATAGTGTCGCTGTTTGAACAACTGCTTTTTAAGTAAGGTGAAGTTGAATTAAAACAATAACCATCGGTTGGTAAAGACGTACCAAGATCTGCCGTACTCGGGTAATCTTCTGGTGTTTGGTCTTGTCTATACATCTCAAATGCTTTCTGGATCTGTTTCAGGTCGCTTTTCCTTTGTGCGTCGCGGGCGCGTTCCCTTGCGCCCATAAAGTTGGGAACCAGCATCGCCGATAGCATACCGATAATGGCAATGACGATAAGAAGTTCGATGAGGGTAAATCCTTTTTTCATCACTTTACTTTATGCTATAGTGTTTGCGGATAAAAATCAAGAGGTGATCTACCGCCAGCTGTTGATTGAGGTTATTGTTTTCCAGCAGTGTTTTAACACGCAATATTTCCTTAAGGATTTCTGTTGCTTTTCTGTTGGTTGACAATCGAGTCCGAAAGAAAAACATCATTTGATCAATGTTTGCCGGGAATAACGCAAATTGTTTTCCTACGACCAATTGTTCCAATTGTTTTTGAGCGGTTTCATCAGGGGCGATTTTTGGTTGATCAAGTTTGACGACATGCGAGCGGGAAATAATTGTCGGTAAAAGGTTGTAAGCCGATTTGACAGTCAGGATAAAAAGCGTTTTTTCCGGCGGTTCTTCAAGCAGTTTAAGAAAAGCGTTTTGCGCTTCGATTGACGACCGGTCAAAATCGGAAAGAAGATAAATCCGCAATTCAGGATGAAAGACGGCGGTTTCTTTGGTCAGCGCCCTGATTTGGGCAATGGAATATTCGGTTTTTTCGGGAATAATAGTGATGACGACCGCGTTCTTATCTTTAAGAGTTTGTACGTATTTATCGATATGGTGTTTGTTTGTAGTGATTAAAATCAGTGGAATCATATTGCATTTTCTTCCGGATCTGCCTATATTTAAATTATACATGACAATTCCGCCAAAACTATTGTTGGATGAGTTGGTGCAAAACGAGGTTATTACTAAGGAAGATGCCAACCGGTATGAGGTGGCCAGCCTGCAAAAAAACTTGCCGATTGAGGAATATCTTTATAAATTTACGAATGTCAGTCGGACAGCGATTCTCAAAGCGATCGCCAAAATTCAAAAAACAACATTTGTTGATTTGACCATATCGCCGATTGATCCTCAAGCAGTGGGTTATATTCCGGAGTCGATCGCCAGAAAGTATAAAATAATTCCCTATAAATTTGATAATAAAGAAGATGTGATTTACTTGGGGACGGTTGAGCCGTTCAATACGGAAATTATCGATTTTTTGGAAAAGAAAACCGGCAAAAGAATCATATTGAGTTTGGCAGACAGTGATGAGATAACAAGAAGCATCGAAATGGCCTATACGCAGGGATTGTCGCCGGAAGTAAAAGATGCCCTCAAAGAGTATAAATCAGAAGCCCAGACTGGTCAATTGGAAAAAATTGACGCCTCAATCCATGAAGCGCCGATTGCCAAAATCGTTTCCACTATTCTGGAATTTTCTATTAAAAGCCGGGCGTCCGACATTCATATCGAACCAATGGAAGCAAAAACACAAGTTCGCTACCGGATTGACGGCATTCTGCAGGAAAAATTGTCGTTGCCGAAATCGATCCATGACGCGTTAATTTCCCGAATCAAAATTTTATCAGGAATGAAAATCGACGAAAAACGGATTCCCCAGGACGGTCGGTTTACTTTCCAGTTGGGTGATGATATTGTCGATCTGCGGGTATCCTCGCTGCCGACAGTCCATGGTGAAAAAATCGTCATGCGTCTTCTCAAAAAAACCGGCGGTGTCCCGAGTCTGTCGGATTTGGGTTTAAGAGGACCGCAACTTAAAGATTTGGAAGAGGCCATTACCAAACCGTACGGCATAATCCTGGTTACCGGCCCGACCGGCAGTGGCAAAACGACGACATTATATTCATTATTGTCGCGCCTTAATAAGCCCAGTGTCAATATTGTTACCCTGGAAGACCCGGTGGAGTACCAGATGCCGGGAATCAATCAGGTGCAGATCACCCCC
>JAJYLO010000014.1 GCA_021787635.1 bacterium
CGGCTCATACATCTCCCGATGCTGTAAACGCATCGGGATTAGCTTCGACTAACCCTCAGCTGAATGACGTTGCTGAGGAAACCTTGGACATTCGGCATCTCGAGTTTTCATCGAGAGATACACTACTCATGTCAGCATTCTCGCTCCTGATAACTCCACCATGCCTTACAGCAAAGCTTCGCTGCTATCAGGACGCTCCCCTACCATACTTCATCACCCGAAGGTGATGAAGAATTTCCAATTTCGGTAGACTCTTTAGCTCCGATCATTTTGGGCGCCAAGCTTCCAATCCCGCCGAAGCGGGAACTATTCAGGTGAGCTGTTACGCACTCTTTAAAGGATGGCTGCTTCTGAGCCAACCTTCCTGCTGTGTTGGAAACTTAACGGCCTTTCCACTTAAAAGTCATTTTGGAACCTTAATTGGGAATCTGGGATGTTTCCCTCTCGGCGAAACCAGCTTATCCCGGCTCGCCTGACTCCCTTCGTAAAATGCAGTGAATTCGGAGTTTAGTTGGTCCTGGTCGCCAAAGGCTCCCAGAACCATCTAGTCGCTCTACCTCACGCATTAATAAACGAAGAGGCTATACCTAAATATATCTCGGGGAGAACCAGCTATCTCTAGGTTCGATAGGCATATTACCCCTAACCACGAGTCTTCCCATGCCATTTCACCGACAACGGGTCCGGACCTCCTCCCAGCTTTCACCGGGATTCATCCTGCCCATGGTTAGCTCACCTAGTTTCGGGTCGTTCGTTCAGTGTATAAATTCGCCCTATTAAGACTCGGTTTCCCTTCGCTTACCCAAGTTAGACTTGGTTAAACAACACGTGAACGGACACTCGCTGACTCATTCTTCAATAGGCACGACATTATCACGATTGCTCGCAACTCTGTCTGTTTGTTAGCCAATGGTTTCAGTTTCTATTTCACTCCCCTCGTCGGGGGACTTTTCACCTTTCCCTCACGGTACTAGTTCACTATCGGTTAGTTTGAGTATTTAGCCTTGGATCGTGACCGACCCGGTTTCCCACAAGGTTTGCCGTGCCTCGTGGTACTTGGGAACTCCACCAGGGTAATTTTCAATTTCGGATACAGGACTGTCACCTTCTATGGTCTTACTTTCCAGAAAGTTCTCCTATCAAAAATTACTCCAACAGTGGACCCGCAACTCCCCGCCTTGCGGCAGGGTTTAGGCTCTTTCGATTTCGCTCGCCGCTACTCTCGAAATCTCGTATGATTTCTTTTCCTCTGGGTACTGAGATGTTTCAGTTCCCCAGGTTCCCCTCAAGCACCTTGCGGCGCCTAATTTCCCGCATTACTGCAGGAAGGATTGCTCCATTCGGAAACCAACAGTTGATAACGTCTGTTAAAGGACTCACCGTTGTTTTCGCGCTTATACACGCGTCCTTCTTCGGCTCAAACTACCAAGGCATTCGCCATTGGCCTTATCTCTCCCATCAACTCTGCTAATTATCTATTCTTGTTAATTATGTTTGCCTACTATCAATCAAACCCAAATTGTCAATGTGCGGTGGACCCGACCGGAATTGAACCGGTGACCTCCTCATTGCAAATGAGGTGTTCTAGCCAGCTGAACTACAGGCCCAGCCACAAATCTTGAATCACAAAAAATAACTGAATTCAGTTATTTATTTCTGCCTCAGGATTTGTAGTTTTTTTCCTCGGGCCTGTTAGGAGAGCAGATTTGTCTCCAATGATGCCTTTAGGAAAGTTTAAATATCATTAGTAAAGGAAATATTATCAGATAATTTTGAAAATGTCAATCTTAATTTATGCTTAATTTATGGTACTTGATTCCATTTTTATATTTAATGTATATTTAAGATATGGTATTCAAAAAGCAGATTGTTTGGTTTGAGGAGGTTGGTAAAGGTGATGTCGGCTTGGTCGGCGGCAAAGGCGCTAATTTAGGCGAAATGACCAACGCCCGTATCCCTGTACCCTATGGCTTTATCGTTACCGCCGATGCCTATTTTAACTTCGTCAAAACCGCCCGCCTGGAAAACAAAATTACGGAATTATTATCAATGGTCAATTACGATAACCCTGACGAACTGAAGCAACTAGCGGATCATTTGCAATCGCTGATCAAACAGTCGGAAATTCCGACCAATTTGGCTAAAGACATCATCGAGCATTATGAAAATCTCAACAGCAAGGAGGAACATTATTTTAAAAACCGCCTGTCAACCTTCAAATTCGGTTTAAATAAGGTTAAGCATTTATATAATAACCCACTTGTCGCCGTCCGGTCATCAGCCACGGCCGAGGATCTGCCGAATGCTTCTTTTGCCGGCCAGCAGGAAACGTTTTTAAATGTCCGCGGCGATACCCATTTATTAATTAAAGTGAAGGAATGCTGGGCGTCGCTTTTTACCGAACGGGCAATCTATTACCGTCATAAAATGGGTTTTGACCACGCGAAAGTCGGTTTGGCGGCTGTTGTCCAGCGAATGGTACAGTCGAGCCGGTCGGGAGTTGCTTTCAGTATCGATCCGGTCACCAACGACAAAAATAAAATCGTTATCGAAGCGATTTTCGGCCTGGGCGAATATATTGTTCAAGGCAAGGTAACGCCAGATCATTATGAAATCAATAAACAGTCGCTTGTCATTTTAAAATCGGAAGTGAAATATCAAAACAGCAAATATATTAAGGACAATATTCATAATAAGGAAGTTAAATTGGGCAAAACCGAAGGCAGCCAAAAGAAATTAACCGATGAGGAAATTATAAAAGTCGCGCTCCAGGTTAAGGAAATCGAAAACCACTATTATTTTCCTCAAGATATCGAATGGGCAATGGAAGACGGTAATTTATTTATCGTACAGTCAAGGCCGATTACGACAATGAAAAATGTAAAGGCGGGATTGTCCCGCCCGAATGAGGACGCGAGGACCGCGTCCCTACAAGAACCGTTATTGACCGGTTCTCCCGCCTCACCGGGCATCGGCGTCGGTCCGGTATCGATAATTCATTCCCCTAATGAAATCGATAAAATCCATCATGGCGATGTAATGGTGGCGCCGCAAACCAATCCTGATTATGTACCGGCGATGAAAAAAGCCGCCGCCATTGTCACCGAAAAAGGCGGTCGGACATCACATGCGGCGATCGTCTCAAGAGAGCTGGGGATTCCGGCGGTTGTTGGAGCTGAAGCCGCGACCAGAAAATTAAAAAACGAAATGGTCGTGACCGTCAACGGCGAATCGGGGGAAATATTCAAAGGAAAAATTATATCGCATCATGTAGGGTCGATTCATGAATCGACCGCCCATCGTAAACGCATAAAAACCGTCACTAAAGTATACGTCAACCTGGCCGAGCCGGAAGAAGCGGAAAAAGCGGCTCGTCTGGATGTCGACGGTGTCGGACTGCTGCGAGCGGAATTTATGATTGCCGGAATCGGCGTTCACCCTAAGGAATTTATCCGTCAAAAAAAAGAATCCGTTTTCATCAATCGTCTGTCACGGGATCTCATGAAATTCGTCAAACCGTTTTCGCCCCGTCCGATTGTTTACCGCGCCACCGATTTTAAAACCAACGAATATCGTCATCTGGCCGGCGGCGAAAAGTATGAACCAAAAGAAGAAAACCCGATGCTTGGTTTTCGCGGGGCATCGCGCTATATTGCCGACCCAGAGGTGTTTATCATGGAACTGGCGGCGATCAAAAAAATCTGGGATCTCGGTTACCGCCACCTGCACCTGATGATTCCTTTTGTCCGCATGCCATGGGAGTTGATCAAAATAAAAGAGATCGTCCAGTCGTCAGGTTTGCTGGATTTTCATGATTTCCAATTACTGATTATGGTGGAAGTGCCCTCCTGCGCTTTGAATATTGAGGAATTCCTGAAAATCGGCGTGAATGGAATTTCCATTGGGACCAATGACCTGACCATGATGCTTCTGGGCGTCGACCGTGACAGCC
This sequence comes from bacterium, assembly GCA_021787635.1. Lineage (GTDB taxonomy): Bacteria > Patescibacteriota > Microgenomatia > UBA1406 > GWC2-37-13 > JAJYIQ01. The sequence continues at coordinate 3,953 of JAJYLO010000014.1, forward strand.
ATGAAGTATCAGCGATCTACGACGAACGGTCACCGATTGTCATTTCTACCTTGGAATATGTCGTTTCAACTTGTGAAAAATATAAAGTCACTTCCTCCATTTGCGGCCAGGCCGCTTCCGATTATCCGGAAATTGTCGAGAAACTGGTCAAAGCCGGTATTACCAGCGTATCGGTTAATCCCGATGCCGTTATGCGAACAAGGGAACTAGTGCATGAAATCGAAAAGAAGCATTACAAACTTTAAAAACTATGGCCAAGATAAAGAAAATCTACGCTTATGAAATTATTGATTCCCGAAGCTACCCGACGATCGAAGGGCGATTAACTCTCGATAACGGTCAGTCGGTAACCGCCTCGATCCCGAGCGGTACCTCAATCGGTAAATACGAGGCGCTGGAGCTGCGGGATAACGATAAGTCCCGGTGGGATGGGATGGGCGTAACGACCCCGGTTTCCTATATCAATAATTTAATCGGCCCGAAATTGGTAAACGCCTCTTCCCTGAAGCAACAGGAAGTGGACAGCTGGCTTATCAAAGCCGACGGTACAAAAAATAAAAGCAACTTGGGCGCCAATGTGACACTCCTTATTTCAGAGCTCATGGTCAAGGCCGGTGCGATGGAATCCGGATTGCCTATATTCAAATACGTCAATCAATTGTACGAACAAATTTTTAAAGCGAAAATCCCGCTGGAGAAAATTCCGACACCGATTTTCAATATAATCAACGGCGGCAAGCACGCTAATAACAATTTAGACTTTCAGGAATTCCAAATTATCCCCTCCTCCTCTTATAGTTTTTCCAAAGCTTACGAAATGGGAGTAGAAATCTTTCATGAACTAAAACGGATGCTTGAATACCGAAACGCCAATGTATCAGTCGGCGAAGAAGGCGGTTTTACGCCGAATTTGGTCACCAATATCGATGCCATCGAAATCATCGTCGAAACGCTAAACCAGAAAAAGTTGCAGCTCGGGGTCGATATTTTTACCGGGCTAGATGTTGCCGCTTCCCATTTTTATCGCGATAACCGTTATTACATTAAAGATAAATCTCATCCCCTAAAAGTCGACGAATATACGGAATTTGTAAAAGATTTAGTTAAAAAATATTCGATCCTGCTTCTTGAGGACCCGTTAAATGAAGACGATTGGGAAAATTGGCATAAATTAAACGAATCGCTATCGCAGGAAATATATCTTATCGGCGACGATCTGCTGGCTACTAATAAAGAACGGTTAGAAAGGGCAATCCGGGAAAAATCGTGCGACACGATCCTGGTCAAACCGAATCAGATCGGAACGATATTGGAAACATTGTCGGTCATCGATACCGCCCGGAAAAATAATTTTAACTATGTCGTCTCCCACCGCTCTGGTGAAACCAACGACAGTTTTATTGCCGATTTTGCCGTCGGCGTCCAATCGGATTTCGTTAAATTCGGCGCGCCGGCACGGGGAGAACGGGTCGCCAAATACAACCGCTTGTGGCAAATTGAAAGAGAAGAATTGAAATAGTATTAAGTACAAGGTATGAAGTGTGAAGCAAAAAAAACATTTGCTACCTCATACTGCATACTTTATACTTCATACAACTTATGATCGGTAAACTTAAAGGAATTCTTTCGGAGGTTGATGGCAATATCGGGTTGATCGAAACAAGCGGAGGTGTTTTCTACCGCGTCTTTCTCTTCCCAGCCCTTGTTTCCCAGCACTCCCTTACCTCTCCAATTGAAATTTATACCTATCTCCAAGTCAAGGAGGATGATTTGGTATTGTTTGGTTTCCGAACAAAGGAAGAATACTCTTTTTTCACTTTGCTTCTGACTGTTTCCGGCGTCGGTCCAAAAACCGCCTATACCGTCATTTCATTTAGCAAAGTTGATGAAGTGATTGCCGCCATAAAATCAAACGATATTGATTATTTTTCCCGGATTAAAGGGTTGGGAAAAAAGACGGCGATGAAAATCATCCTGGAGTTGTCGCAAAAACTGAAGCAGGAATTTTTTATGGAAAAAATGTATTTGTCGGAAGAAGATAAAATAGTAGTTGATGCGCTGGTTTCTTTGGGTTTTAAACCGCAGGAAGCAAGAAATACTCTTCGCCGGTTACCAAAGAATTTAAGCATTGAGGATAAAATAAAAGAGTCGCTTAAAAGAATCAAATGATGAAATTTGCTTATTTGATTATTTGCATACTGGTTGGAATCAATTTGATTTTATCCTCTTGGAGCGTACTGCACCACGATATTTATTTTGACACCGATGTCGCCAAGGATTTCTTGATAATGGACGAAATCACTCATAAGAAAATCGTTCTTATTGGCCCGCGCGCCGATTTTCAGGGACTTTTCCACGGTACATTCTGGCATTATTTTAATTTACCGGTGTATATGCTCGGTCACGGCAATCCGGTAATTCAGGGCTGGTTTTGGATATTTTTGGTGCTATTATTTATTGCCGGTAATTATTACTTTATCCGCAAGATTTTCGATAAGAAGTCGGCGTTGATTGCAACGGTATTTCTTTCTTTTTATCTTGTTCCTTACACCCAGAGTTTTTCCAACGGACCGGCATCGATTTTCGTCATGCCGTTTTGCCTGTATTTTTTCATACTATATATTATATCCGGCCACTGGCGTTATCTGGCCCTACATCTTATTTGTATCGGTATCCTTATCCATTTGCTGCTGGCCGCTGGTATTCCACTATTATTATTATCGCTTGTAGGCGCCAATTATTGGATTATTCGGAAAAAGAAATACGGCCATTTATTTTTATGGTTGATCATTATCCTTTTTTTCCTCCCGTTTTTGCTTTTCGATCTGCGCCATAATTTTATTCAACTTCGTTCGGCCTGGCAATATTTGCACGGTGCGCGTAATGAAAACTCACCACCGTTGATTATATCTATCAGCGACCGGTTGACGACCTTGTTTTCAAGTGGTATCAATTTCTTCAAATTCGGCCTGACACGGTGGAATTATGTGGTATTTCTCTTCTTTATTTACGCCTATTGGAGGATTTTACGGACGAAAAATAAACAAGCAAAAATCTATTTGATATTTTTATTTTTTTATTCCGGTTACTATCTGCTGTCCCTTTTTCACGGAGGATTGATGCTACCAACATGGTGGTTATCCGTCAGCCTGTTAGCCGTAATCGTTTTTTCGACACTGCATTTTTATACCCCGAAAAAATTATATTATTCCTTATTGATTGTCATACTGGCCGTATCTTTTTACCAAAATATCGTGTTTGTCAGAGAAAGATCGGCCGCTTTCGGCAAAGCAATGAATTCATGGCGATTTCGTTTAACGGTAGCAAAAACGGTTTATGCCGATGCTCCCGGTGAATTTGGCTATTTCATTTATTCTCCCGATTTCTTCGGCTATCAGGACAAATATGCTTTGGTATATGCCGGAAAACTATTTTCTAAGAAAGCGGACCGATTCGAAAAAAAACCAATATCATATGTTGTTGTCGAACCGGTTCCCGGTAATCGCCAGCAGTTTCATAATATTCCGGCATTAAACCCTGACTGGTGGATCTACAACCAGTTCCAAATAAGAGTTAAACCGATAAAAACGATATTTTTGGGTCAGGGTTACAAAATAAATAAATATGAATTATCTTCGAAAGAATTGCTACCTCCATCGCAAATCACGACCGATCAATGGTTTTATTTCCGGTAAGATGAGCTATAATATCATTATGGTGAACATTCGTCCCCAACGTTTCTTCGAGTATATCGGTCAGCGGAAAATCATTAAAACGCTGACAGTATTTACCGATGCCGTCAAAAAAAGAGGCGTATCCTCGGAACATATTTTATTATATGGTCCACCGGGAATCGGTAAGACGACGCTCGCCTATGTGATTGCCAACGAATTAAAAAGCGAGATAAAAATAACTTCCGGTGCTGTCATCCAGAAATCCGGCGATCTGGCCGCCATCCTGACCAATCTGAAAAACGGTGATGTCCTTTTTATCGACGAAATCCACCGTTTACCAAAACCGGTTGAGGAAATCCTTTATCCGGTCATGGAAGATTTTTTTTTGGATATCGTTATCGGTAAAGGACCGTCAGCGCGGACTGTCCGCTTGCCGGTGCCGAAAATAACCATTATCGGCGCAACGACCAAACTGGCGTTGTTATCTGCTCCCCTGCGAGATCGTTTCGGTCTGACATTGCGGCTTGATTTTTACAACGACGAAGATATGGTTAATATCATAAAAAGGACGAGCCAACTTTTTAATTTGCCAATAACGGCGGAAGCGGTGACGGCGATTGCCAAACGCAGCCGCAATACGCCACGGATCGCCAACCGAATACTAAAACGAGCGCGTGATGTTTTTGAAGTCGATAAACATAAAACGATTGATAACGCGTTGCTAGCCAAATTATTTAATATGCTGGAAATCGATGACTTGGGGCTGGGCCCGCTTGATATCAAATATTTACGGTTGCTTGGCGAGAAATACAAGAATTCACCCATCGGCATTGAAACGATCGCCCTGTCCCTGTCCGAAGACCAGCAGACAGTCGAGGAATTTATTGAGCCTTATTTATTGCAACTCGGCCTGATCAAGAAGACCAACCGGGGACGCGTCCTAACGCCGAAGGCTCATGATCATCTAAAATTAAAGTCGTCATCTTCATTCAATCAGGAAAAGCTGGTATAATATTTTACCAAGTCGGGGTGGCGGAATTGGCAGACGCGCTAGCTTGAGGGGCTAGTTCCCTTTAAAAAGGAGTGCAGGTTCAAGTCCTGTCCCCGACACCTCATGCATTATTTACAATTCTTATTCGCCAGATTTCTACATGAAAAGATAATGCTAAAGCTCATGACAAATGAATCATTCCAAAACAGAATCGCCTAATCCTGATGAGGAGAGGTTTCCGACCCTTCGGCCGGCAATGATTCTTCACAGCGTCCATTCTCTATCGACGATTAGGCGTTGGCACCAGTTTTTCCGATGATGCCGGATTCTGATACATCCCAGGTTCGACTGCAACTGACCAACGAATATGAAATTAAAAGCGTAGGACTACTTGACGAAGAGAAAAAAATGCTCGTGATCCTGGGCGACCGGGTTTACAACACGACCCAATTGAGGTTTCATTTCCGCTGCCTAACTCATGATTAGCTGGGTCAAACACGTGAGGAGGTCTTGAATCGTTTGTTTCTCGAAAGGAATTCTCACCTGCAAAGTATTAATTTCATCATCACCTCCCTGTTTGCCACCTAATCATTTGTCCATATTACCCACCCTTATGGTATCATTACATGAAAATGAATGATTAGTCCTGAAAATTTCACTCACGGCGGTAATGGAATAGTTTATCGGCTGCACCAGCAAGGAAAAGGCTTTCTTCCCGTTAGGGCAGATTTAGTCAAAGAGGAGGCGGCTGGTAATAATGTTATAAGTAAGGTTTTAAGCATTACTAATGCAAAAAACATCTATTACGGACACCGTATTGCCAATCTTTTGCTACCCGGCTCTGTCATCGAGGTGGTGGGTACTGAAGTAGCCGAAGAACGGTTTGCTTTAGGGGTAAATAGATTAATGAATGTCTACAGTCTCGATGCCAAAGTTAATCCTGATCATGCTACCTACTCCGCCCATATGATAATCGATCACCACGAAAAAGTTATGGTTTGCAATTGTGAAGTTTGCAGAACTCATCACGAATTACACCGGTGGATTTATAAAGAGGCGGAAAAATTATTTACCGAGTTGGGAAATATAGGTATTTATGTTCCCTTAAATGATCCTAGCGATTACTGTTTTATTCCTACGTCAGGAAAAAAACCGCATGTTATTTTTTTTGAAATCGAAAGGATTGACCCTGTTATTTTGGAAGAATATCTCGATGGATTGGAAGGATTAAATAGCAATCAGGTTGAAGCATTTAAATTATTACAGCATTACAATAAAATTAATAGTTTACGGACACTTTTTTTAGGCATTTTCCAACAATTACGGCACGGTATAAAAGCCTGCTGACTCATTTTGGATGAAATCACCAATGTTAAACTACCCTGGTGATTAGTGCACCTTTCTTGATTTTTGTCTCGTTTGCAATTAACGTACATAATTAGACTGTTATAATAAGTCAAATAACTTATGGCGATTGAGAGATTGGCTAATCAGGTAAAGCACGAGGCAATATCCCTAGTAAGTTATGCGGTACTTCGGGTTTTGTCGCACGGTATTACTCTCGAAGGGAAAGAAAACCTGCCGCGAAGGGGTCCGGCAATTGTTGTTAATAATCATATGGGTATATTGGAAGTCCTACCGCCCCATATTTATTTACCGGATACTCCGGTTACTTTTACCAAAGTTGAGAATCTTGAAATACCTGTATTTTCCTGTCTTCCAAAGTTTTTGAGTGCCATACCGGTCCATCGAGGCGAAGTCGACCGCCGCGCGATATATGCAGCAATTGATGTATTAAAAAAATATGGCATCCTGTATACCTGCCCCGAAGGAACAAGAGGCAGAGACAAAGATCGTAATCGTACAGTGCTGAAGCCGGCAAAGCCGGGGATAATATATATCGCTCAACATGCTGCCAACGTCCTAAAAACATCAATTCCCATTTATCCGATGGCGGTATGGGGTACGGAAGGGGTCCTCCCGCAGATTGATGACACAACAATTCCGGTCAGCAAACGATTATTAATCCATAGGGATAATGTGCATGTTTCCGTCGGTGAGCCGGTATTTATCCATAATTCCAGAGATTATTCAACGCCGGAAGCGCGGCAAAGTAAAATTGATGAAGTAATGTTAAAAATAAGAGATATGTTGCCTAAAAAATACCATGGCTACTATGCCTAATGCGAAATTTACTGCCTTTGCCTTAGAAACAAATGTGAATCGTGCCGATATATACCGGGTGGCCGATGGAATTGAAAACTATTATCCGAATCATTAAAGAAAGCCTGCCCCCCACCTGTTTGATCGCCAGATGTAACTGATAAATCAATAAGCCATTTTAATTTAGAAAATCTGTAAAGAGGACCATAAGTCGTTAGATTAATTTGATCAATGGTACCGGATAAAATTGGAGTATTCCTTACATATAGGCTAGTTACAAACTCTCTTACTGCTTGAAGCATCATTTCTGGATCTAATGCAGTGCGCCATCTATCCATATATATAAGATATTGCAAGTTTCCAAAATCTGGGATAATTATCTTCCTAAGATACTCTCCAACGGTTCGGGTTGTTGTTTCAGCTGCTTGACTTGGATCAGCACAATGATCTATATATGGAGCTATAGAAAATCGTTTTCTTGCAATTGGGTGAGGATGTAGGGTTAAAAAATGTGACAAACCATAAAACTTTTCCCAATCCATAAATATTTAGTTAGAAATCTAGAAATTATATCAAATTTATTAAATACGATCCAACATTGTATTTTATTTAGTTTGTTTTGACAATATTTTCTGTGAGATAGTTATCCTATCTGGAATTATTTGCCCTACTTGGCAGTTGAATTTAACTTTAGGTTTCCTGCCCGCATGATTCCTTTTAAAGTTGTTTCTTGACCCAATTTTGGTAATTTGCGTTTTCTTCGGAAACGTACCCAAAATGGCTTACAAGCGTTTTGTGCCTGAATTTCCTCAATAGATGAAACTGGCGGCTTATGCCCGGGTTTTCTAAGGCTGTTACCAATTTCTACTGGAGGTGGTCTTTCCGCCATACCGATATTTTATTTTACTTTTTATAGATTTGTCAAACGAAAAAACGCGTGATCCCATGGGGATTCGAACCCCAGATTCTCTGGCTGAAAACCAGATGTCCTAGGCCGCTAGACGATGGGACCGAAAATTAAATACTGATATTATATCAGGATTGATGAATTATTGACATAAACAACAAATAATTGTATAAATAGGAGCACTATGTCCGTTATTGAAAGAGGTATTGAGTTTTCCCAATTACCATCATTTCCCGATCGGGTTAAGCCATTTTCTCCGCTTATGGTATCGACGGAACCGCTTAAATATGCCGGGGTAAACAATAGCGAATTTTATCAAAACCGTGGAATAACTGGCGCTGTTGTCCATTTTGGTAATCCGGTCACCAGACTGGATGCCATCAGGGAAGTGATTGCTAATTTTGAGATGACCGAACAAGAAGCAACCGACATGCTCGACCGCAGCACTGGATTTAACTTCCTCTATCGCCGTTTGCCGGGATTGACGGCAGAGCAATTGGTTGAACAGGAATTAAATGTCGTGCGGAAAACCGTATTAAAAGTATTGGAAATCAGCGGCTGGCGGCCGGAGGAAGTAAAGGGCGTTTTTATCGGTAGCGGGACGCCACCCATAATCGGCGATGATGTCCGTTATGCCGATTATGCCCAGGTTGTCGCCGATATGTGCGATATTCCTTCAGGAGTTCGGGAAAACGTCTATGCCGCCTGCAATTCCGGCTTCTGGGCGATGGCCGATGCCATGGATACGCGTATCCATCCGGAACTCCAACACCAAAAAGTACTGGTGGGAGCAATCGACAATCTTACCAGGATTCTACCACAGCCCATACCAATATATAGTGATAAAGTGTCGCCGATTATATTTTCCAACGGGGCAGCTTTTGTTGCCTTGGAAGTTGGCGATGCGCTTAAACTTCTTACCCGATCACACGGAATAAATGTCGATACAAAAAGAGGACTTCCCGCTAAAGCGACTTATCAAACACTGATGGATCCGATTATCGCTGATTCGGAAAAAAACTCACCTAATGCCTATCAGGTAAAAGGTTATACTCATATGCTGGCTTTGCCTGATCCGAGTACGCCGCAATATCCCAATCGCGGTGTGGATATGTCGCCAATAAGGACGGTTCAGCTTTTTATCGGCAAAGATGCGCTTCCCCGATTTATCGCCGAGGAAGAACAGCAATACCAGACAATTTTTCCCGGTCGGATACGGGATTATTCATTAGCCCATAGCGCCAATAGATTGATTATGCAGAAGATTGCCGACATGCACGAGCGCGATTATCATACTAAGCTCGACTTACCTTGGGTTATGTATGACGGAAACTCCAGCTCGCCAACGACACTGATGACATTGCTGCGCTCGATCAATAACGGCAAATTCCAACCCGGCGCCCATTGGCGCATTATTAGCTTTGGTGCCGGCGCCTCCTTCGATGTGGCAACTGTAGGAATTGGATAATGTTATGAGAAAAATTATTAATGTTGTTATTGCGGCAGTTAAAAAAGGCGATAAATTCCTTATGACCAAACGGGTCCATTTAGATCACGGGGATTATGGCATTTACCACGGCGTCTGGCAGTTGCCCGGTGGCGAACTGGAATTCGGGGAAAAACCGGAGGAAACGCTGAAGCGGGAAATGAAAGAGGAAACCGGAATCGAAGTGGAAATCGTCAAACTTGTCCCGAAAATTTACACGGAAATCAGAAAAAACTGGCAGGGAATTTTTATTATTTACCTGAGCCGTTTAAAAAATCCTCGGGCAAAAATAATTCTTAATGACGAAGCATCGGATTATGCATGGTATACTGTGCCCGAAGCGTGCCAGTTGAAAACTCTTATTGGGACGACACAAATAATGGCTGATATCCTATCGCTTACCGCGAACGCGATTATATGACGGTCGCCGGTCGACTGGAATTGGCGCGTGACCATATCAAATCAATTTCGACGGAAATTATCCCCGTATCGGACCAAGTTGTCGTCAAGGTTGTCATCGTCACCGACAAAGGGACATTTACCGGTATTTCCGCTGCCAATCCGTCAAATGAAATTGTCAAGGCAGAAGGGATAAACAAACCGTAAGCTCACCTTTATATGACCGATCCATCAAATCCTTCGCCTTACCGCGAATTACTTCTTCAAATTTCTTCGTCATTTCCCGGCAAATTGCAATATTGGCATCAGATATCGATTCATTAATCATTCTTAAAGTATCATTAATCCGTTTGGGTGACTCAAAAAAAACTATAACGGTATCGGACTGTTGCCTGACAGTAAAATTTAATTTATTAAATAATTGTAGTTTCGCACCCTTCCTTTTTGGCAAAAATCCAAGATATAAATATTTTTGCGGGTTAAAACCGGAATAAATTAAAGCGGTCGCCACCGCAGTTGGACCGGGAATGACGGTAAAAGGAATATTTCCTTTAATAACCGTTTTAATCAATAGATAGCCCGGGTCGGAGATTATGGGCATACCGGATTCAGAAATGAGGGAAACCATTCTCCCTTCCTGCAACCACTGCAGCACTTGCGGTAGCTTTTCAAACTCGGTATCTTTATAATAAGAAATCAGTTTGTAAGGGGTGGCTGGAAGCTTGTAAACTTTATTTATATAATTGATTAACGTTTGGGCAGAGCGCGTATCTTCGGCAAGGATGATCTCCGAAGACACAATGGTTTTCGCCTGGCGAAGCGATAAATCGTCAAGGTTGCCGATCGGCGTTCCTATAACATACAACATATGATTAATCAAATAGTTACGGTTGTCACCGGTCTAATTATATCAATAATTTCCTCGACCGGGTATCTGGGAATCTTTGGATTAATGACGGCCGAATCGGCGCTTATTCCCATTCCATCGGAAATTACAATGACATTTGCCGGCTATCTGGCGTCAATCGGTAAATTTAATTTAGTCACTATTATTATTATCGGTGCATTGGCCAACCTATTCGGTTCGACTCTTGCCTACTGGCTGGGTCGCTGGGGTCAGGAAGCCGTCGTCCGGAAATTAATCAAGAAATACGGTAAATATTTACTGATTTCCGAAAGCGAATATAACCGGTCAGAGAAGTGGTTTCGTCAATACGGCGACGGGATTACTTTTTTTTCGCGCGTGCTGCCGATTGTTCGGACATTTATTTCCCTGCCGGCCGGGGTGGCAGCGATGAGCTTCTGGCGATTCGGTATTTTTACCTTTCTGGGCTCGTTAATCTGGTCGGGAATACTGGCATATATCGGATACATATTGGGCAAAAATTGGGATTCACTGCATCCTTACTACCAGAAGTTTGAATATGTGATTGTAGGTGGGTTGGTGGTATTGCTTGCGTACTACGTCCGGCACGAGTTTAATAAACTCCATCGGGGAAATAGGGGAAAATAAGGAAAATTTGTAGTATAATTATTGGTTGCAATTGACCCTATGTTTACCCTCAAATCATCATTTACGCCGACTGGCGATCAGCCGCAGGCAATTAAGAAATTGGAAGACGGTGTCCGCGCCGGTTATAAAAACCAGGTTCTTTTGGGCGTGACCGGATCGGGAAAAACATTTACTATGGCTAATGTCATCCGCGATCTTGATATGCCCACCCTGATTATTTCCCACAATAAAACGCTGGCCGGCCAGCTCTATCAGGAAATGCGCGATTTCTTCCCGGATAATGGCATTTCTTATTTCGTTTCCTACTACGATTTTTACCAACCGGAAGCATATATTCCGACGACCGATACCTATATCGAAAAAGAGGCGGAAATCAACGAGCTGATCGATAAACTGCGGCTGCAGTCGACGACCAATATCTTAACCAGAAATGATGTTGTTGTCGTCGCTTCCGTTTCCTGCATTTACAATATCGGCTCACCGGCGGAATACGGCCGATCGATTTTAAATCTGGAAGCCGGGAATATCGTCGATATAAGGGTAATAAGCAAACGACTGGCCGAATTGCAGTATGAGCGTTCTGAATTTGAGTTCAAGCGCGGCACATTCCGCATTCGTGGAGGAAACATCGATATTTATCCGGCCTATGAAGACATCGGCTACAGCATATCGATTGATGATAGCAAAATCAGCGGTATCACCAAATTTGAGACAATAAGCGGTAAGGAATTAGGTACTTTATCATCAATAATTATTTATCCGGCCAAGCACTTCATGACCGATCGCAATGTTTTTGCACCGGCCGAACAACAGATTAGAAAAGATTTAAAAAAAGAGTCGGAGGAATTAAAGAATATGAAGAAATTTACCGAAGCAGAACGATTGATCCGGCGGGTTAATTATGATTTGGAAATGATAAAAGAGGTCGGTTATG
>JAJYLO010000015.1 GCA_021787635.1 bacterium
GTAGCGCCGCTTCCTGTTTTTACCTTCCGGATAAATGCCACAGCCTCTATTGTAGACCATTAGTGTCCCAAAAACATAATTATTGAGGCTGTTAAATGGCGAAAACTAGTAAAATGCGGAAGTCAGGCGGACCGATCGCCAAGGAAATATTAAGCAGTTATTTTGGCAGAGCAGAATAATTATATACTGTTATAATATAGATGATTAAGGGCCTATAGTTCATCGGTAGAACGTATCTATGGCATAGATAAGGGCGGGGTTCAATTCCCCGTAGGTCCACCGAGAAAATCCTTAAGAATTAGGTAATAATCTTCCAAACTTTTGATATCGACCCATTCGTTATCGGTATGATGCCCTTGACCTACCGGACCAAACTCGACGCCTTTATCGCCGACTTGGTTATAATGGCGGATATCCGAACCGCCATGGTGAGGTAAAATCGCGGCCGGTTTCCCTAAAACAGAATTAATTGACCGGTTAAGAAATACAACAAAAGAATTGTTTTTATCGGTCATATAGCAATGCTCTTTTAATACGATATCTACTTGAATACCGTTTTTCGTAAAACTTTTCAAATAGGGAATGATTGTTTTATCATCTTCCGGGATATAACGGATATCAAGCATAATTGAACAGTCGTCCGGCACTTTGTTGAATGTTTTATTGGTGGAATCGATAACAGAAACATTAATAGTCGTGGCCCAGATTTCTTTTTTTGGCTCGGGGTAGTTTTTTTGGATCGTTTCGATAATTTTAGCCATTTTGATAATGGCATTATCGCCTAGCCATGGATAAGCGCCGTGAGCGGCTTTTCCGCTAGTCGTAATTTTGGCCCAGACAATGCCTTTGGCCCGATTAATAATATCAAGGTCGGTGTTTTCGCCGGCAATGGTAAAATCGGCCCGGACGCTTTTTTCCACCTGATGTTTTGTTCCCAGAAAGCCACCGATTTCCTCATCGGTCACTAGCTGCAAACCGAGCGGATAACTGACTTTTTTCGCCAATTCTTTAAAAACCAGTATTTCTACCGCGGCCGCGGCTTTCATATCATAAGCGCCGCGACCGTACAGTTTCTCGTCTTTTTCCAGCGGCTTATACTGATTGTCTTTTCCTGGAATCACATCCAAATGGGCATTAAGAATAATCCTGAAACGTTTGGGTCGAATTTTACCGGAATAAGCCAGCAGACTCTTTACCCCATCTTTGGAAAACTCTTCAACAGTAAAATCCGCCAATTCCCGCTTCGCAATTGTCAGCACCTGATCCAGCGCTTGAGGATTTTCCTTGGTGGAAGGAATGGAAATAAGTTGCTTGGACAGGCTAATTATTGATGAAGACATAAAGTAATTTTATCACATAAAATATTGCATTTCTAACAAAGCTTCCCGATATGGGTGGATAACTTCGTTTATGAGCTGACCAAGTCGTTCTTTCGTGTCTTGCCTTAATATGGTGACTGCATTTAGTATCTCCTGCTGAACATTTCCGTTAATCCCGCCTCTACGAGAAAGTTCGTTTGCTGTCGGAAAATGGCCGTTTATCGACATTATTGTTGGCTCGTTGTGATGAATAAAATAGGGTGGGGTAGTTAAAATAGTGGAATAACCAACAATTGTGTCGCCGGAATCATCGTTGCTTAATGGCGTAATGGGCAAATATCGCGCCACCAGCTCTGTTTCCTGCTCTAACATATCTTGGAACAATGATTCCGATTGCGGAACAACAAAAATACGGGGAACACCATTATCTAAATAATTATGATTCCGTCCTAATCCATAGGCATAAAAATGGACGAGAAAATAAGCGGTGGAACGGGTAGCCATTGAATAGCGATCAGCGTTACTATCCATGTAATATTTCTCCGCCATTGATAGCAATGTTTTTATATTGTCGGGATTTAGCTCATTAGCAATAATCGGTGCCACCGTTAGCAATTCTTCCATTCCCTCCACTTTATCAACCAATGCCATTGGCGGGGGTAATTCGGGATGGAACGTATGGAAATAATCGGTAGCCATTTGGTGGTAGGCGCGACCATAAGCTAAATTAGCTTTAACACTACCATTATTGGCCGTAGCGTTAGCATTTGCCGGATAGAGAAAGGTGGGTTGGGGAATTCCTAATCCGTGCTCTTTCATTCGTTCAGCAACATGAGCTATTTGTGCAATCGAGGCAATTGCTCTTACTCCCGGCTCTATCAGGTCGCCTTCTTTATTCAGTGCGCCGACGGTTCCGATTGTCACTAATTGAGTACCGTCAAATCCTTTTTTTACCCAGGCATCCCACCTTCGTTCGTCTTGCCAACGTAAGGCAAATGGCCAAATGGGATGATTGCTTGGTTTTTCACCAGAATAATATGCCGCTGCATCATTATATATTGGTGGTTTTAGCGGTTCTGCCATATAAACTAAAAAACCCCGCTTGTGGCGGGGTTAAATAATTTTAATTACTATTTAACTGCCCCGCCTAAGAGGGGTAAAAAAGAAAAAGAAATTGGAAATTTTTAAATTAGCCGTTTTCATTTGAATTTATTATAACAGATAAGTTGCGCTTCACAACAGAAACATTTATTGGCTATTACCTAAATAAAGCAACTGGTAAGCGGCACATTCACTTTTACCGTACTGATTTTGTTGGAACGGATTATTGTTAATTGTTATGTTCCCGTTTTTGGGATCGATTTGACCAATGGAATATTTTGGGTCCATAAGCATTAAACATGGGTAGACCTGATTATCCAAACCAATGGCGACAATTTTTCTTCCTGCCAAGCAATAATGATAATCAGGAGAATAATTTTTATGCCGGCCTTCTTTTCCAAATAATCCGGAAGCGTATATTTTTAAAACCTCTTTTGGAAAAACTGCTCTGACTTTCTCCAATAAATCGAAAAACTGTTTGGTTTGACCCGGGGTCGGAGTAAGGAGTCGGAGCTTCGGCTCGGTCGGAATCAGGCGGTTAAAACGAATCGCGTCTATACCGATATCTAAAGCCAATTGGCATATTTGCGGAAGCCGGTCAATATTGACACTGGTAATTACCGCGGTGGCCGTGGGAGTCAACCCGGCCGTTTTCACGGTTTCTACGGCTTTGGCGACAGTTTCCGGCGAAACACCGTGTAAAATATTGAACTCACCCCCTTCATGAAGAGTAAAACCAACTTGTTCAATTCCTGCTTCTTTGATTTTGCGGACGATTCTTTGTCCGTCTTTTGACGCCAGGCGCAGCCCATTGGAAAGAATATGTTTAGCGTTAACAGCCGAATAAACAGCAAGGTATTTTTCTTCCAGCAAAACTTCGCCGGCGGCCGGAACAACCGTTATTCCCTGATCGACAAGGCTTTGAGCAACCGTTAAAGCCTCTTCCGGTTTTCTTGCCTGCGAATGACTGGGAAAATAACAATGGGTACATTTCCAATTACACCGGTCATTTAAAACTAACCAGGCTGTCAAATCCGCCTGCTGTATCCGTTGTGACAAATTTTGCTGGTAAAAATTCTCTGCCATAAACTTAAAATCCCGTGTAAGGTGGAAAAAAATCAGGATAAGACCTTATTTTGAACAGTATACTTTTCCAGTTTGTTTTTATCTATTTCAAAGCCCAGGCCTGGTTGGGTTGGCACAATAACAAATCCTTCCTTATCGACGGAAAAGCTGTCTTTAACCAGATCGTCGGCATAGAAAAAATTAACCGGAGACATGTCGGCCGGATAAATATAATCGGGAAGGGAGGCGACCGCAATATTGAAGGCGCGGCCGATACCGGTTTCCAGCATTCCGCCGCACCAGACGCCGACCCCGTTTTTTTGGCAGAGGTCGTGGATTTTTTTGCTCTCCCATAAACCACCGACCCGTCCCGGCTTAATGTTGATGATTTTACAGGCGCCGATATACAGGGCGCGGCGGGCGTCTTCGGCCGAATGGATGCTTTCGTCAAGACAAATTGGCGTTTTAACCTGTTTTTGCAATATCGAGTGATCAATAATGTCGTCATCGGCCAACGGCTGCTCCATCATTGTCAGATTAAACTGGTCCAGTTGTTTCAATATTTCCATGTCATCAAGAGTATAGGCGGAATTGGCATCAATTTGAAGATCGATATCGCCAAATTTTTCGCGAATGGCTTGGACAAGATTAATGTCCCATCCGGGTTTTATTTTAATTTTGGTTCTCTGGAAACCCTGATCCAGACGTAGTTGGATCTCGGCCAACGTTGCTTCGACCGTCGGGTGGATGCCGATACTTTCGCCAACGCTAATTTTCGCCCGGGTACCGCCGAGCAGTTCCTTCAGCGATTTATTTTCCTTGACGGCCAACGCCATCCAAACGGCTGTTTCCAGCCCGGTTTTGGCAAAATTATTACCCTTGACGGAAACCAGCATTTTCATCAATTCCTCAACGGTGGCAAAATTCTTGTTTAATACCAGTGGGGCGATGTATTTTTCCAATACCAATAAACAAATATCGGTCGTTTCCGGTTTGTAATAGGGAAAAGGGAGCGCGGCCGCTTCGCCGTAGCCGGTTATCCCGTCGGCTGTTTCCACCTTGACGATCGCCGTCGGTTTTCTAGTCACCGTCCCGAAACTGGTGGTAAAGGACGTAATCATCGGAATTTCCACTTTGTGGAGGGTGATTTTTTTGATTTTCATAAGTCAATTATAATTTATTTACAATGACGGAACGTGATTTTATAAGCGCTTTCAAAGCCGAAGATAAGCTGCCATGATAATTTTCCACGAATTCAATTGCCCGGTCAGCGCCATTTTTTTTAGTTTTCAGAACCCATTCCGGATAAGCTAGAAACTTCTGTTCTTTTGCGCTTAAACCCCGGCCGGCGATATCCAAAATTGTCTTTGTAAATCCGTAAAGAGTCGTATCGCAGGATCTACCTTGCAGTCCTTTCAATATCGCTTCTTTTCGGAGATCGTGCAATTGATTCCAATTGAATGAGTCGATATATTTTGCTGCTTCTTTCAAGTTTCTTAACAAACCAGCTTGAAATGCCGCTGGCGAGATGACAACAGAACGAGCTATTCCTGTTCCAGCATTCCATGTTTCGCTATCGGGAAAATTAGCGCCGGGATCGCGACCTTCGATATAAATAAACTTTGCATATTTGGCAAATATTTTTTCTACGTTATCATTTTTAGGATTGCGACAAGCGGACACAAATTCTTCCGGGGGAAATTTTTCTTTTTGCAAACCATAACGAATTCTTACACCGGCAAACTGGGTCCATTGATGAAGTTCCAAATGCGAAATATTAGGTTGAACTACGATTTTGCGTACTGATTTCTTTTTATTTAATAGGTCGGATAAATACATCGCTTCCCATTTCGGCTTGGACAAAAAGTTGAGGAGCGGAGGGTTGTTTTTTACCACCAAGACACGGTCGCCGATTCCTTTATAGTCACTTGAGTTTCCAGTTTCGTCTGACATGATAAAATGCATGCTTGTTTTTTCACTATGCATCCAGTTAAAGTATTGAGCAAGAGTACGAAAACGATAAGGCGGGAATTGAGAAACGGTCAGATCGCCTTTTTGGGTAGAACTGCCAAACATCCGATTCCACATAGACAGACGAGATTCCTTATAAGGTGATCGGCCGCCCTCGTCGTAAGGGCTATTGGCATACAAAGCAATTATGGCAGCGGAAGCGCCCATCATTACCGCAAAAGCGCTAGCCGCATTTTCTACCGATATACCGGTTGTTGGACAATTTTGCGCATTGGCGTCAATGCCAGCGGCATGATCCCAACCGCGGCAACGAATAAATGAATACATACCTTTCGGCGCCACAAATTTCCAGTATGTTTTCTCATCCGTTTTTCCCATCGGATGATTGGACATATTAATTACCGTTGCGTTTTCGGCCGCCAGTACTTTTTGGGTGGTTCCCAGATCTTCAGTCATTTTCCGACCCAATTTTTCCAAGCCGTTATGCCCTGAAGTGAAAGCAATTGCCGTTTCCAGCAAATTGAAACCATTGTCCAATCCCTGCTCTCCCATCTCGGCAGACACAACCCCCAGTTTTATCTTGGGTTTCACATCGCTAAAGTGATAATGCCACTCGTCGTTTCTCTTTTTTGCTTCCTGGGCCAAACGAGCGAAAAATTGCTGCGACACGCCATGAGGTTGACCCGTTACCCTATCGCTAACCGCTTTTTCAATCTCCGCGCCATAAGTTGATGGAATTTTCATAATTCAGTTTTACCTGGTATAATCTTCGTAAAAATCAAGCAATTTATCCACACCGATATGGGAAACCAGTTTAGCAAAATCGTTTTGGACTGATGTTTTTCTGTTTCTTTCCGCCGGACTACTTGGCTCCGGTGCTGGAATTGCACCGTTTTTCCTTAATGATTTTATATTTTCGGCAGTCAAGACGGTATCATATGGTGTAAGGTAATAAACAGGGTGGGTACCGATACTGGTTATAATAGGCACGGTAATCAAAGGCAAATCGGCTCTTGCCCAGTGAGGATGCGGTTGGGTTTTGTATTTTTCCTGTCTTTGTCTTAAGGCGCCGACCCACCACGACGCCATTTTGATAATTGTCTCCTGGCGTTGTTTATCATCGGTATGATTATGAGCATTTTCACAAACGTATTGCAAAAAATCTTCCGGCATCGCGTGTTCGCTTAATAATTCTCGGATACGGTTAAATAACCGCTCCGGCCGGCCGCCAATTGTGATATTGGCCCACGATTGTCCGTCTTCACTAATAATTGAATCCATTGGCGGCAAGGCAAGTAAGTCCTGAAAAACAACCGGATGGATGACCGCGTAATGGCCGGCCAATAAATGCCCATTTTCCTTACCATGATTATTGCCCAGCTTTCCCAAAAGCTGCATCAATGTCCCAAGATCTTCACCGTCATACCGATCAATAACATTGACCAGATAATCCATCATTATTTTGGAAAAAGTCCCGTACTGTGCCGACGGGTTATCGATCCTAAACTGGGTTGAGGCAAAGGCATCAGGATAAAATCTATCCATAAAAGCCCTGATTAATTTAAAGCTGGATTGAGTTTGTTTATATACTTTTTCCGGATCCATCCCGTTAATAGCGATGGCGGCATTCGGAACAAAGAAAAATTCAATTTTCGGCATGTCAAAAACGCCCAAATCTTTATCGTTGTAGCTTTCCTGCGGGTGATTTACCCTTAATTCATTTACCCTGATAATACGGCTTTCCCTTACCGCCTTCAGCTTATTCCATAAATCAATTGCCGGCAGATAGTATGCTGGATGTCTTATCGGCAGCGCTTCATCCTGGCTGCCGCCAAAACCGACGCGAATAGCAGTCCTTGTTATTAATTCCGGATTCCTGGCGCCTTCCAAGCCCCAACGAACCAAGTCTAATAAATAATCTTTGTTAATGGCATCAATATACGGTGACATTATGACCGCATCCAGTAAGGGCGGGGTCATTTCGATCATTCGTCTTGCTTCAACACCTCGGGGATTCAGGTCGCCCATTGATTCCTGGATAATTTGTGCGGTAGTCGTTTTAATGGCTTCCCTGTCGACAGTTGTCAGCTGGTAATTACCTTTATGGTCAATTAGTGTTAAATGGCGTTGGCCAATTGCTGCTGATACTTGGTTTGCAACTGATGAGGCAAATTTGGTATAAGACACTTCTACTTCTGGCTTAACCCTTAAGCCTAAAGGCATGTATGCGTGATGAAAATAATTTAGTTCTGTTGCCATAATACTAAAAAACCCCGCCGGAGCGGGGTGTAATTTTTATTTTCAATTAATTACTCTCCCGCCCGTAAGGGGATCATAAGAAGGTAAATAATGGAAAATAATTTGCTTGACATGAAAATAAAGTATAGCAGATTATTTCTGGATTTCAAATCCTAGTCGGCGCAAAAACTCAAGCTCTCAATATCGATTCTTTTGGCGGTGGTATCGACCTCATCCACTTTCAGCCGGCAGGCGTCTTTTTGACTAATTGCCATAATTGACAGTAGTTTTGCCTCAGCGGCCAATCTCATTTGAGCAAATGGCGAGGCGGTTATTCGCAGAATAAATCTTTTTATTCCTGGCTGGTAAATAATAACGTAGTCGGTGTTTTGGTAAATCGTTATCGGTTTATTCGGGTCAAGGTGGTCGGCGCCGACGAGAAAATCGGCGGGTGACCGCGGTTTATTGCCTGGAAAAATTATCGGCATTGGCGCTTGAGTATACAGCGGACGAGGCTTATTTAAATGAGCAATATATAACGGCAAAATAATTAAGACAATTAAAATTAATACCAAACCAACAACGATAATTTTAAGCTTCATATTAAAAACCGTTGACGACATTGTTATAAACCCGTCGTAAATTCCTGAGGAAATTGCCGTTAATGGTAAATTGGCAAGGATAATGGCCTTCGGAATACATGCAGGCAAACTGCGGCCATGGCGCCGTATTGTAAGCGGCAATGGCGTTAGTTAGACAGCGAAGCTGATTATCAATTCCTTGGTATTGGGTCAGGCTCGGCGCGCCGCAGCCAAAATCCCATTTCGAGGCTGCGCCGCCGCCGCTTTCCTCGATCCACAGCGCCATCAAAAAGGCCGGACTCCAATTATTGTTCTCTGCAAAACGATAAACATTATCGTAATTCTTCTCTAGCCGATTATTTGGCCAAGCAGCATTGACATAATCGATGACATTTTGCTTGGATTTGGGAACGATGTTGATATTGCGGTAATCGATTGCATAGCAATCGTTGACGCAGGTGGGGTAAGTGGTTGACTGGTTTTGGTCGCAGACTCCCCATATACCATTGCATTGGCGATAAACCGTGGTGCATACGGCCGGTCCCTGGCAGGTACTATCGCTAGTGGCTGGAAGCGCCGAAGGGGAGGTGTTAACACTAAAAAATATTTTTAATAAATCGGTTAAAGTTTGCAGGCCGTTATTGGTATTGGTTGAACCAGCAGAGACTGATTCTTGATTGATATTTAACGCCATAGTTTTACCGGTCGTCGGCCCGCAATCGGTCGCGAAATCAAAACCAACCAAAGTCACCTTATCTTGGGGATTGAGGCGGCCGGAGCTAACTTGACAACCAAAACGGGCAGTATTTCCCTGCCAACCTTTAAAGGCAATGTCCGAGGGACAAAAATTCAACGGCCAACCGCCATTAATACTAACGCCACAGGCAATTGTATTGGAATTTTGCCAATGACGATCGACGGTAACGAGACAATCAAAATTAGTGTCCGTATTGATATTAATGGCGGAGACGGTGCTTTTAACGTCGGTGACCGACGCACAATTGGTCGCCGCGGCGACTGGAGGAATAAATACTGCCAAAAAAACCGCGAAAATGGAAAATATTAAGTATTGAATCATTTCTTAATCTCAAATCCTTCCAGCATTTCTTTGGCATCCTGCCACATGATTTCAACCTCAGTCACGCGGGCGACCGGCGGCCCCTCTTTGACTAACTCGATCATCTTATTGATGCTTTCCTCCTGCGCCTGGAAGACGGCCTCGACGCCACCGCCGGGACCAAACACTTCCGGTTTATTATGGACATTTCTGACCCAGCCGTTGACATTATTAATCTTTGCCTGGATTTTCGTCCATGCCCGGAAGCCGATACCGATGACGTCGCCTTTTATATAAATATGGGCTTGTTTTAACATATATTTATTTAATGTTCGGGTCCAGTTCTTTTGCTTTATTCAAATATTCCTCCGCCTTTTGCTGGTTACCCGTTTCTCGATATAAAAGTGACAGGTTGTACAACGCCGTCACCGACTCGGGGTTTTTCTGCAGGGCTGCTTCGTATTTATTTATTTCCTGCGTTTCCTGGCGCTTGTCGGCAAAAACAGAATTGGCAATATTGGCACCATAAATTTGCCGGTATTTGTCCAGTTCCGTCAAAAACTGGGGTAGTGCCTGGATATGCTTTAAGTAACTAGCCGCCGCCAAACGGTTTTCATTGACCAAATTAAAATAAAGCGGACTCATTAGCTGAGAAGCGATCAAATTAAAAAGCAGCCACAGGCCCAAAACCAAGACGATTGATGTTTGGGCATAAACGTTATATAATTTGACCGGCATCTTCTTCGTTTTCATACATTATTATTATATACTGTTTTTATGGATGCTGTTTTTGCCACCGCGATCGACCGCCTAATTACCTTTAGTCTGGCCCTTCTGGCCGGCATTTTGGCCGCTGGCCTGACTTTCATCTTTATCTATTTGATTATAATCTATCTCCGGCTGAAAAAACGGGAGCAAATTTCGCTGGAAATGGCCTCATTGGAAGTTCGTTTGCCCAAAGAAAATGAAATCAAAATCGACGCCGCCGAGCAAATGTTTTCCGCTTTTTCCTCCTTGAAAAAGTCCGGCTGGTTTTCTTTTTTGGACCTGGACGATGTCATTGCGTTGGAAATTGTCGGTAAAAAAGCCGATATTCGCTTTTATGTATCTGCTCCAGTCAGAATTATCGATCTGGTCGAAAAAACCATTTACGGTTATTATCCCAATGCCGATATTAAACGGGCCGACGAACCGAATATTTTTTCGGAAACCGGTAAGGTGTCTTTCGGCAGCTTGCTAGTCAAGGATTATCCCTATATGCCGTTAAAGACGTATAAAGACCTACCGACCGATCCGCTGGCGGTTGTTACTTCCGCCTTGTCCAAAATGGATGACGATGAAGGAGCGATGGTTCAGATTCTGATCCGGCCGACCGAAGGGAAATGGAAAAAGGCCGGAAAATCTTATGTCGCCTCCACCAAAAAACAGGAAGCCAATCCGGAAAAGGCAACTTTCAAAACCGATCCGAAAATGCTGGAAAAAATTGACGACAAATGCTCCAAGCCGGGATTCGAAGCAACCATCCGTTTTGTCGTCTCAGCCAAAAGCAAAGAATTGGCCGATATGCACCTGAAAAATATTAAATCCGCTTTTTCCCAGTTTAATTCCGACACCAACGGCTTGAAAGGAGCACGGATCCTTTTCAAAGGCGGTTTCATGATTGATTTCATCTATAAATTTTTCCCGGTGCTGGAACCCCCTTTTTATCATTCGGTTTCTATATTAAGTAATGATGAGCTGGCAACCATTTTCCATTTTCCCAATAAAACGATCGAAACGCCGCATATTCAGTGGCTGAAGGCAAAAACCGCCCCGGTGCCGGCTGAAGTCCCCCAGACCGACGGCGGCAATGGCGGCACCTATATCGGTAAAGGCTATTATCGAGGCGTCAAGCGGCCAATTTATATCGGTTTTGAAGACCGCCGCCGCCACGTATATATTATCGGAAAAACCGGTACCGGCAAATCCGTCCTGCTGCAGGATATGGCCATTCAGGATATTAAAGACGGTCACGGCGTTTGTGTCATTGATCCCCACGGTGATTTGATCGATGAAATCGTTAAATTCATTCCGCCTGGCCGGGCCGAGGATGTTATTTATTTTGACCCGTCCGATACCGAGCGGCCGATGGGCCTTAATCTCTTGGAGGCCAAAACCGAAGACCAGAAGCATTTCATTACAACGGCGATTATTAACCTGATGTATAAATTGTATGATCCGCAGCGGACCGGTATCATTGGTCCGCGATTCGAACACGCCGTAAGAAACGCCATGTTGACCGTCATGTACGAACCGGGGGCGACGTTTGTTGAAGTGATGCGTATCTTGCAGGACCCGAAATACGTCCAGGAAATTTTACCGAAAGTGGATGACCCGATTGTCCGGCGCTACTGGACCGACCAGATCGCCCAGACGTCCGATTTTCACAAATCGGAAGTTCTTGATTACATCGTTTCTAAATTCGGTCGGTTTGTTACCAATAAAACGATGAGAAATATTATCGGCCAGTCAAAAAGTGCTTTCAATTTCCGCCAGGTGATGGACGATGGGAAAATTCTTTTGATTAATTTATCCAAGGGAAAATTGGGCGAGGAAAATTCCAGCTTCCTGGGACTGGTTCTTATCCCTAAAATTCTGGTTGCCGCCATGAGCCGGCAGGAAATGCCGGAAGAACACCGCCGCGACTTTTTTCTTTACGTCGACGAGTTCCAAAACTTCGCCACGCCGGATTTTGCTACCATTTTGTCTGAGGCGAGAAAATATCATTTAAATTTGACCGTTGCCAACCAGTTTATTGGCCAGATGGAGGAGGAGGTAAAAAACGCCGTTTTTGGCAACGTCGGGTCGCTTATTACCTTCCGCGTCGGCGTCACTGACGCCTCCTATTTGCAGCGGGAATACCAACCGATTTTTTCCGAATCGGATCTAATCAATATCGAACGTTTCCATACTTATGTTAAAACGATTGTCGACAACGAGCCGGTACCGCCTTTTTCCGTCGATATGACCAAAGATATGGCTGCATACCGCGCCGCTGCTAATCCGAAAATTGCCCAAGCGGTCATCCAGCTGTCGCGCTTGAAATTCGGTCGGCCGCGGGAGCTCGTTGAGGCAGAGATCAGCCAACGGGCCAGACTTTAAAACTTCTCAAAAACTACCCGATCAGGAGAAATAGCTTTTTCCTTAAGGAGAAATTCTTTTAACGAATCAGTGACATGGCGGCTACCGCACAGGTAATATTCCGCCGTTGGCCCGGTAGCAAAACAATCGGTGATATGGCCGATGGCAAAGTATTTTCGGTCATTTTCCGGGACCATAGCCAGATTTTGTTCCCGTGACAAACAGACGGTGAATTGAAAATTAGGATATCTCTGCTGGAAATTTTTTAATTCGTCAAGCATATAAACATCTTTATAGGTTGGCAGTCCCCAAAATAGACGGTATAAAATGTTATTGTTCTTCGCAATAACGGACAGCAATATACTCCTCATCGGCGCAATCCCGCATCCGGTTGCCAGAAAAACATTTTCTTTAGAATTATCTTTCAAGCGAAAAACACCGGCCGGTCCCTGAAATATTACCCTATCCCCAACCAACATATTTAAAACATAGGTTGATGCTTTCCCGTTTGGCTCGATTTTAATAATTAGCTCAAAGCTGTTTTTTTGGCTATCCGGAGAAACGATCGAGTAAAGTCGTCTCACCGGTTCACCGTTGGCTTGTGGCACAAGCATGATCATGTATTGGCCGGGAATAAAGGTTAATTCGCGCGGTTCAATCAACTCAAAATGCAGATGGTAAACATCCGGCGTTAATTGAGTTTTTACCGACAGACGGGTGTGATAAGTTTGTAACATTAAAACGAGGTAACAAAGAAATCCGCCGGAATCTGCGGATAGGATTGAAAAAGCTGAACGATTTTTGTCGGGCCGGCATCAGATTGGGCGGTGGAAGTAACAGTTTTACCTTGAAGTGGAAGCGTGCCACTTGTCGGTTTAATACCTATTTTTCCGCCATCGTTAAGAAGCCGAACGATCATTAATTCCGTATTGTTGCCAAGACGTGTCGAAGAAAAAGAGAAATAAGAAGAAAAAGTAGCGTCAGACGGACAACCCGAGTTGCCGGTAGTCATAGTGTCGCTGGCATTTTGAATTATTGTCGACCCGACTGGATTAACGGCATACCTGACAATTGCCGGTGTTCCTTGTTTAATTAAGGTTATTTCCATGGCAGCCGTTGAAGAAGTGGTACAGATAATAATGTTGTCACCGGTAAAATTTTGGGGAGTAAAAGTGCTGAAATCAGGCGTGCCAGGAGGTTTTCCACCTGGTGTGCTTAAGTAAAATGTGTATTGTTCGTCTTTTTGCAGAAGGACAGTGGTGATATGATCAGGATTAGCGTTATTAAAGGAAACCTGACTGTCAGACATGTTGATTCCAGACGCGGACAATCCAGATAATCCCGTTATAGCATTAAAATTGCCAGCGGTGCCGCTTTTTAACGAGGCATCAATACCGGCCTCGGCGGCGGCAAGGGCTTTTTGGTTTTCCTCCTGCAATTTCGTTATTTGGGTTTCGGTCGTTGATCGGAAAGAAAGCGACAGGACGACAGTGAGGGCTGTTGCTAGCAGCATGATGGTGATAAGCAGGACCTGGCCATGTTGGTTTTTCATAATTTTATTGTAACTGTTGCCAGTTATATTTATCGGTAGATAAATATGGTAACAAATTGATATATGTTAGCGGATAGACGACGACAAAAAGAGATGGACTGGTATTATTGGTTCGTGAAACCAGGGAAACGGGATTTTCCGATATCAGGTTGCCCTTAATTTTCAATCCGTTGGTACTGGTGTATGAAGCGACGCCGTTGGCAATGAAAATCCCGTCGGCATGGGTGACATTGGAGCCAAAGCTGATGTTATTGGCAATAATGGCAATCGATGTTTTCGGGTTATTTGTCGAGGTATTATTATTAAAATTTTCCGCATTGATGGTGACGTTGGCGTAACCGCTGTCGCCGACTTTTCGAACAATCAACACAAAAGGTCCTTTGGACGTTATCGAATCGTCATTAAGCGTAATATCCCCCTGGGTAGCAATATTAACCGTATTTTGTACAACGTGGGAACTGTCGACTGTGGTAATGGAGGTGTATGCTTTTCTGGATTTTACATAATTGATAAATGAACTAAGCAGCGGCTGATTAAAGGAATAACTGCTATTGACCCAACCGGCCGCGCTAATAGGAATCGGATTGTAAGACGGTCCGGGAGAGAAACTGTTTTGAACTGATCCAACTCCGGCCTCGCCAATGATAATATTTCTGGTCGAATTATCATCGCTGTCGGCCGGACTGGAAAAATTGGTCACATTCTGAGCCACGCTGACATTAACATCGTTTAGCTTATAAAATGACGTGTCCTTGACTTTATACCAAGGTCCGGGATTGCTAACGGTAATACTGATGCCGTCGGTCGCTCCGTTATTATTCGTTCCCAGGCAGGCATAGCGCGGCGGGCCATCAACGCAGGCGGTGGGATTGCCTGGAGGTCCGCCTCGGCATTCGGCCCAATCACTCCATGCCCGGCAATATGCCGTATAACTGGCGGCACTGCCGGCCACCCAATTAAAATGGTAAGTGCCCGGGCCGGTATAACTTTCGTTCGGGCTAATTTGCGTGCCGTTGATAGTGGAGCCGCTAAGGCAGCCACCGGAAGTATTGTAAATTGTCATGCTGCCGGCCGGTAATGCTGTCAACTGACCGGCGCCGTTTAGATAAGAGGCGGAATAGGTGACGGTGTCGCCGCTTATGACCGATGTCGGGCCACTGACGTTTTCACAATTTGGCGTCTGGGGGGTGTAATGCCACCATAAATCAGCATAATAAAAAGGGTTGCCTGATCCTGACATCGCCTGATTGGCATCAATCGTGACAGAGGTACCGGGTGTCGGATTGCCAGTATGACAACTGGTGCTGTTATAACAGAGCGTATAGCCGGTAGAGGAGCCTGCTGGCGCACTGACGGAAATAGTGTGACCTTTATACAGATTGGTAAAAAAATACGGCTCGGCAGTAGTTGGATTGCCGCCATCCAGATAAACGGTTTGGCCGGCAAAAGGAGCGATAGTTTGGTTTCCCGGCATCCCCACTTTATACCCCTGAACCACATAGGGGCCGCAATCGCAGCCGTTGGTGTCAGCGGGACAACTAGCATTAAGACATTTGCCGTTAGTACAAGTTAAGCCGGTATTACATGCTACTTTTGATCCGCAGGCAGTATTGCATGCCTGAGCATTGACCGGAGTATTTAAAAAACAAGGCGCCATCAATAAAAAGACGGCAATTAGTATTAAATTAGATACCCGCTTAATGTTGACAGTCATCCTATAAATTAGAGTAGCAGATTGGAAAAATCGTGTCAAGGATAAGGGATTATGCTATTATGTGTTAACGGACATCTCAGTTGTCCTTAAGGTTGGACATCTGAAATGTCCGAAGATCCGATCATCAACTAAACTCATCTCATGAATGGAGGTGAGAAAAATGAAACGACCTGTAGAAAAAAAGCACGA
>JAJYLO010000016.1 GCA_021787635.1 bacterium
CTACTATAACTCAATTCGTATTCACACAAAAATCAAAATGCCGCCCTATCAATTTAAGTTAAAAATCTCAGAAAGTGGTCTTGAAAAATGGGGTACTTGACACGCGAATATGGGAAACAGCATCTTCCTTAATTCATTTCCAAATCCTTGCCGATACGCGTCAGGGAGATGCCCGTAAGTTTTGAGTGTTTTTGAAACCATGCTGTATGCATATTTTACAAGATAATTATATGTTGTATTTTTTTTGCCATTCGAAGCACCGACATAGCCGACAAACTCGACCTATCCCCTTCTCTCAAAACAACTTCAAACTTCAAATTCAAGAGTTAGCGGCAGGTGGTCGGAAAGGTCGAGATCGCTAAGAACGGTAAATTTTTTAACTCTTATCCCCGGCGACACAAATATATGGTCAACCGCCAAACCTTCTGGCACAATCTTTCTTGAGTAATGGAGACGGGGATTAAGAGTGTTTTTGATGGCAAATTTTTCCGTGAGGTTGATAGAGAGATTTTTATATAGATCAATAACCGTCGTCTGCTTCACCATATTGAAATCGCCGGCAAGAACGAACGAGTGTTTAATCTGTCGTAATTTTTGATAAAGAATTTTCGCCTGTCTGACTTTTTCCGGCGTATCCTTCGCAATCTGACTCCAGGCGCCGTGGGTATTAACAACATAAAATAAATCATTTCCGGAACGCATTTTTAGAAAAAGCGCCGAATAAGGATTGTTTCCCCAACGCGGATCGCCGTTTGGTAAATCATCAACCAAAGCATACGGTTTAAGCATCAATAACTCTTTCTGCGCCAGTATGAATTTTCGTGAAAAAAAGGTGGCGTTGCCAAAATAGGAATTTAAATCCTCTTTAAGACGAAAACTAATCGCCAATTCTCCTTTTAAATCCAAAGAGCTGGAAAGCGTTTTAAAACAATCAGTCCGGCCGTCGTCGCTGGCCATTCCACCCGTTACCTCCTGAAAAGTGCAGATATCGAAACGGTTTTTGTTAACGAAATTTATGATGTCATCCAAATATTTACCTTTTAAAATATTAAGGTCGAGGAGAGAGTAGATCATGGTGATTTTTGACGAGAAAAGACTCGGTCTTGGACAATTTTTTATAACGGGCGATGATGCGTCGGATATCTTTTACCTGGCTTTGGTGTTTTTTCATTGCTTCAATCTTTTTTTCCCAGATATCGGCGGTGTCAACCATGAGATCAATATCCTCATGTTTGTATCCGGGTGGAAAATAGATAAAATAACGCATAAAAGGCAGACGGTGGCTTTCATCAAGACAATGGTAAAGAAGCCATTCAACCGATTTTAATTTTTTAAAGACGTAAGTGGTGGTCAAAGAAACAACAATATGGTCGATGTGACCCGACACACCCAAAGGCTCGGCGGTTAATAAAATTTCCGGCTTGAGTTTGACCACGATTTCTTCGATTGCCTTTGCTAATTGATGATAAAGATTATTGGACAAAGTACCGTCATAAAAACCTAAGAAAAAAACTTTTTTTACCCCCAAAATCTTAGCCGATTGTTGAAGCTCCGCCGCTCTGATTTCTCCCAGTGGTTTGTCTTTTATCCGGCTGCGGTTTTCACCAGCATCGCCGGAAGTGGCGCAGATGATATAGACATCATTATCCCGAGCCAGTTTGTAAATTGTTCCGCCGGGACCAAACGCTTCATCATCGGGATGGGCAAAGACACACACGATATTTTTCCCTTTGGGCCAAGCAAAATTCATACACATAGTATACTCCCTCAGGAGTAATAATAAGGTTAAAATACTGTTATACTAAAATCATGGAGCAACATCCCGTACCTCGCCAAATTACTACTTTTGAGTTTAAGCTGATCGGTTTTTTGACGATCAGGCAGTTTATTTATTTAATAATTTTCATCCCTTTAGGTTTCCTCACCTATGTTATTTTTCCTATTCCGTTGCTGAATATTTTTTTTGGCGTCCTGGTCGGCGCTTTGGGCGCCGCTTTCGCCTTTTTGCCGATTAACGACCGGCCGCTTGATGTCTGGGTCAGAAATCTGTACCGCCGGCTAACTTCCCCGACCCAATATTATTATCGAAAACTTAACCCGCCAATTTATTTTTTACGTAACTTATATTTTGTATCCGATCCCCACCGGGTAATGGCCCATATTCAGTCGCAGGAAATGCTCGCGAAGTATATGGCGCAGGCCCATCCGATTGCCGCTTCGGCACAAAAACAAACCATTAATAATATTCTTAGTTCGCCGCCGGTTTTACCGGTAAAAAAAGCGCCAGCTCAAGTCATTGTTCCGGTCGCATCAACAACTCAAACAATAGCTACCAACCAGAATTCCCAACTTCCCAAATCTCCATTCTTTACCGGCGTGATTAAAAATCACAGACTAATTCCTATTCCCGGCGTCCTCATCTATGTCAAAGATGACAAGGGACAGACATTGCGCCTTCTCAAAACCAATCCTCACGGCATTTTTGCCACCTTTAACCCGCTGTCGCCGGGCGATTACAATTTTGAGATAAAAGACGCTAAAAACACCTACCAGTTTGATACAATGAAAATTAAGGTTGAAAGCGTTAATCCCAAACCGTTGGAGTTTTATTCAAAGGAATTGTTATAACTTTTATAACGGTTATAACCGTTATATGAATGTATGCCGATTAATAAGCCGATATCACCAATCAAATCCACCACCCAGAATTTCGTCGAAATTGAAGAGATTAAAGACGATGTGATTATTATGAAGGATTATTCCGCGACGATCGTCATCGAAGTCGGCGCCGTTAATTTTTGGCTGCTTTCCGAGGAAGAGCAGTCGTCGATGATCTACGCTTATGCCGGATTGCTTAATTCCCTCTCCTTCCCGACCCAAATCCTCATTATTTCCAAAAAAATGGATATTTCTTCTTACCTTGATTATTTAGATAGCAATATTAATAAACAGCATAATGAGCTTATCCGTACCCGCCTTTTAAGCTACCGAGAATTCATTAAAAATATTGTCAAAAAAAATACCGTTCTCGAAAAGCGGTTCTTTTTTGTTGTACCGTTTTCCCCATTGGAATTGGGGATTGCCGGCGCCAACGCCACTTCCTTGCAAAAAGAATACATTATCAGCCGAGCCAAAATTTCCCTTTATCCCAAACGGGATAACTTATTACGTCTGTTGTCCAAAATCGGCCTCCAAGGAACCGTCATGCAAAAACAGGAGCTAACCGAGTTGTTTTACAACCTATATAACCCATCAAGCACTGGGCGGCGATTAGCGCCGGTAGAAAGCTATACTGATGTGGTACTAACAAATGGTTAAATTATTAAATTGTTGCATTGCCAGCAATACAACAATACAGCAATTCAATAATTTTTATGCTTAATTTATTTGGTAAACAAAACGATAAAACGACATCTTCCGCTCCGGTTGCCCATACCCCAACCGGCCCCACCAATGTGGCGGAATTTCTCGCTAAAGGCTCCGTTTCCATCAAGGATTTAATCGCCCCTTCATATATTGAAGTTGATTTCAACAATATTAAAATCGACAACAAATATTACCGGACGCTTTACGTCGTCGGCTATCCCCGCTATGTTTCCGCCAACTGGCTTTATCCTCTCATTACCTTTGATCATCCGTTGTACATTTCCATGTATGTCTATCCGACCGAGTCCAAAAACGTTTTAGAAGATCTGAAACGGAAAATTGCCGAAATGGAAGCAACGATCGAAAACGATATTAAAGCCGGTAAGGTGGTTGATCCAACTGTCCAGGTCGCGCTTGACGATGCCCTAGCTCTCCAGGCAGAGCTAGCCAAAGGGGCAGAGCGTTTTTTCCAATTCGGCCTTTATATCACCATTCCCGCCGATACGCTTGAAGAGTTGAACCGGATCAGTAAGGAAGTTGATTCGGTCCTCGCCTCACTCCTTGTCATCGCCCGCCAGGCGACTTTAGAAATGGAAGAAGGTTTTAAATCGACCCTACCGATGTTTTACGACAAATTGGAAGTCTGGCGCAATATGGACACCACCTCCCTAGCAACAACATTTCCGTTTGCCACCGCTTCTTTGACCCGCAACGAAGGAATTTTGTATGGTATTAATGAACACGACGGCAGTTTGATTATTTTTGACCGCTTTACTCTGGAAAACGCCAATGCGGTTATTTTAGGCAAATCCGGCGGCGGCAAAAGCTTTATGGTTAAACTGGAATCGCTGCGGCTTCTGATGATGGGCACCGACATCATCATTATTGATCCGGAAAACGAATACCAGAAATTGTGTCAATCGGTCGGCGGCGAATTTGTGGTTTTTGCTGCCAACTCCCAGTATAAAATCAACCCTTTTGATTTAACGACGGTTAATCCGGAGCCGGACGAACTATCCAACAAGATCCTCGATCTGCATTCGCTGATGCGGGTTGTTATGGGCGAATTAACTCCGTCACAAGACGCCCTGCTTGACCGGGCGCTGGTCGCTACCTATCGCGAAAAAGGCATTACTGCCGAACCGGAAACTTTTACCAAGGAACCGCCGCTTCTTGAGGATTTGTATAAAATCCTTATCGGCATGGAAACACCAGAAGCCAAGGAATTAGCCGACCGGCTGGAGAAATTTGTCCAGGGATCGGCGTCAGGTATTTTTAATCAACAATCGAATTTCGATATTAAAAACCCGTTTACCGTTTTTGGCATCCGCGACTTGGAAGAAAATCTCCGGCCGATTGCGATGTATATTGTCCTTGATTATGTTTGGAACCGGGTGCGCAAAGACAGAAAGAAGCGGGTTTTAATTGTTGATGAAGCCTGGTACCTAATCAAGCAAAAAGATTCCGGCAGCTATCTCCACAGCTTTGCCAAACGGGCCCGTAAATACCAGTTGGGATTAACAACTATTACGCAAGATGTGGAAGATTTTCTGGCCACCGACGAAGGTAAAGCAATTATCACCAACTCGTCTTTGCAGATAATCTTAAAACAATCAACGGCCGCGGTGGAAAAAATCACCGAAACGTTTTATCTGACCGGCGGCGAAAAACACTTTTTGCTGTCGTCGGGCGTCGGCGAAGGCCTCTTTTTTGCCGGCCACTCTCATGTCGGCTTCCATGTGGTAGCGTCGGATGAGGAAAAAGGGTTAATTGAATAATTTTACCGATACATCACTGGTTTTTCGGTTTGGGGAAGTAGCAAGCTCATTCTTCGATCTTTTTTGTTAATTCTTTCAATGAAAGTTTTTAGTTTTTGGCCGATCTTGATATTTTCCTTACCGGTTAGCTTACTAATGTGAATAAGACCTTCGACGCCCGGCTCCAACCGAACAAAGAAACCGTATTTTTCACGGCGGACAACCTCACCTTCAACCTCGCGGTCTTTCGGATACTTTTCTTCGACCTTTTCCCATGGATCCGGCGTCAGCCGCTTCAGGGAAAGATTGAGTTTTAAATCGGTCGGGTTTTTTCCCACCACTATAACATTAATCATTTCGCCCGGCCGGACAAAACTCTCGGCCGAACTGACCTTTTCCCAGGAAATTTCCGAGATATGAATCAATCCCTCAACCTCCTCCACTTCGCAAAAAACACCAAACTCCGACACTCCCAATACTTTCGCCTTATATGTGCCACCCTCTTTAATGGCATCGAATTTTTTCTTCAGTTCTTTTTGGAAAATGTGAAGGGCGGATGCTTTTTGGGAAACAACCAGCCGATTTTTAACCTTGTCGACTTCGAGAATTTTAACCTTAATTTTTTGGTTGCTTAATTTTTCCGGGTTATTAATATAGGGTTCAGTCAGTTGGATTTTGGGAATCACACCGCGAATCCCCATAAAATCGACAAACACGCCGCCTTTGCCGTATTCGCCGCAAACCACCTCGATTTCTTCTTCTTTCTCTTTCTTCTGCACCAATATCTCCCACTTGCCTTTTTCAAAAAACTTCTGTAATGAAACTACCGGGAAACCATTTTTCGATTCTTCGGAAATGATTTTGGCCCGGACAACATCGCCAACTTTTAAGTAGGGCAAATAGGTGGAAATTTCTTTTACTTCCAACTCGCCCAGGACAGCATATGCTTTACCACCCACATCAAAAGAAACTCCTTTTTTGGACAAAGTAATAATTTTAGCATCAATTTCTTTCCCTTTCTTGACTAAGGCAGGGCGCTTAAGCTTAAGAAGCGCTTCCATGGGGTTGGCGGCTTTTTTTTCAGTTTTTTTCGGCATTAGTAAATCTCCTTTATAATGATCCAAGAATATAAAGTATACCAAACGATAGTGGAAAAAACAACTCTCTTGAAACGTAAGAAGTTTTATGATATATTATAGGGCATTATGGACAACTTCCTGCTACCAACTTTAATCGAGGGGTTCATCAAACACCTTCAATCCCAGGGAAAATCATCTTTTACTTTAATAGCCTATAAAAAGGATTTGGAACAGTTTGCCGGATTTTTAACCAGCCAGGAGGTAAACGACGTCCGGGAAGTCAAAAAAAACCATATCGACGGCTTTATTAATAAACTAATTACCGATAACTACACTAAAAAGTCCGCTTCCCGCAAGCTAAATTCTATTCGGACGTTTTTTCGCTTTTTGAAAGCCGACGGTGTTATCGAACAAAATCCTTCTCTTGATGTTTCCCATCCGAAATACGTCCAGTCCCCGCCGAGGATTTTTTCCAAACTGGAATACCGGGCGCTTCGCGATTTTGCCAAAGAAGACATTCGTACTTATGCCTTGGTGGAAATATTGCTCCAAACCGGAATTAAAATCGGCGAGTTGGCCAACATCTATCTGGAAGATATTAAAGACACCAGCCTTCATATCCGTTCTTATGGAAAAAACCCCGAACGGGACATTCCGTTAAACAAAGCGATCAAAAAAGCGGTTGATGAGTATGCAAAAGAAAGATCCACCTCGGCCAAAGACGGCCACCTATTTGTTACCCGAACCGGGCACCCGCTTTTAGTCCGTAATATCCGCCAAATCATCACTCGCTGCTTCCGGGAGGTGGGGGTGGAAAATGCGACGGTTAATGATCTGCGCAATACTTTTATTGCCCACCAGTTAATGAATGGGGCTTCGGTTGAATATATCGCCCGTCTGGTCGGCCACCGGCGCCTTTCCTCCACCGAGCGCTTCCTTAATCTGGTCAAGGAAGAGGCAGAAAAAAAAGAGAAACTGGGTGAGTTATAATAAATAAATGGAGCTAAACATCTTCACTGATGGTGGTTCACTCAACAACCCCGGACAAGCAGCATATGCTTTTGCTATCTATCAAAACAATAAGCTAATCTATTCTGAGGGAAAAACAATCGGCGTCGCCACTAATAATGTCGCCGAATACACGGCCTTAATCAAGGCGTTTGAAAAACTAAAAGAAATCCTAACCCCTAGCCCCTATCCGCCAACCGCTATCACTATATTTTCCGACTCTCAACTTATGGTTAACCAGGTAAACGGGTTGTTTAAAGTCAAAAACACCACTATTCGGAAATTTATCTTTAAAATCCGGGTACTGGAACAGGAAATTAATCAACCAATCATCTATAAACACATTTCCCGGGATAAAAACTCCTTTGCCGACTCCTTGGTAAAAAAAGCGCTTGGCCGATAAAAAATTCCTATTGCATTTTCTTGTGATTATGTTTATTATTTGTGGATAAGTTATCCACATTATTAAATTATGTCCGTCTTATCCTCTTTTTGGAATGGTTTTTTAGAACGTCTTTCTATCGATAAAAAATACCCGGTATTATTGTCTGTCCTCAAACAAGTAAAGCCGCTTGAGTTAACTGATAAATCAATTACTGTTGGTTGTGAGCGACAAGGAATTGGTTCATATTTGGAAAAGCACCGGCCACAAATCGAACAAGAGCTATATAAACACCTGAAAAAACACCTGGTGATAAAATTTACCATTGTTGAGACGCAAAAAAAACCATCCGAAACACCACTTCTTTCATTCGCCCCTTCAACTGAAGATCGCCTGATCAAATCCGGCCTCCATCATAAATATAGTTTTGATAATTTTGCCGTTTCCTCCACTAATCAAGTGGCCTACGCCGCCGCCCAGGCGGTCGCCAAAAATCCGGGCACCGCCTATAACCCGCTGTTTTTTTATGGTGGTGTCGGCGTTGGTAAAACTCACTTGGCCCAGGCTGTTGCCCGCGCTGTCCTGGAAGTCGACGACGCCAAACGGGTCTATTTCTGTCCTGGTGATAATTTTACCAACGAGTTGGTTGAGTCAATCAGAGACAAGTCGCAGCCGCGCTTTCGGCAAAAATACCGGCGGCTTAATCTGCTTATTGTTGATGATATTCAGTTTATCGCCGGTAAAGCCCATATGCAGGAAGAGTTTTTTCACACCTTCAACTCGATTGTTTCCTCGGGTGGTCAAGTCATCCTTACCTCTGACCGGCCGCCTTCGGACATCAAAAACCTGGAGGATCGGCTGCGTTCCCGTTTTTTAGGTGGGCTAATTGTCGATGTTCAGCCGCCGGACTTTGATTTACGGACCGCCATTTTACTAATCAAGGCGAAAGAAAAAAGCATTGAAATCGACATTGAAGCGGCTAAAATTATTGCCGAGCAAATAACCGACTCCCGCGGCCTGGAAGGAACCCTTCTTTCGATTTACGCCCTTATTTTGGGAAAAAAAGACAGAATTGACTTGGAGGCGGTGGAGTTTTATTTCAGTCAAAAAACCAAAACCAAGGAAAAAAAAATTTCTCCAAACGACGTTGTCAAGGCGGTTTGCTCATTTTACGGTGTTAAACAAAGCTATTTAAAGGGTGCTGTCCGAACCGACGCAATTGCCCTTCCCCGTCAAGTGGCAATGTATCTTCTTCACCGAGAACTCCATTTAAAATTAACGGAGGTGGCGGAAATTTTAAAACGAAAAGATCATACGACTGTTATTCACGCCAATCGGAAGGTGGAAAACCTGATAATGAAAGATAGTCTTTTTAAGCAAGACATTGATAGAATAACCTCTTTACTGTCTCAATCAACATAGTGTCCCCCGCCTATCCCCACAGCAATTTTACTGTTTGGTTTGTCTTGAAAATCTTAATGTTATTTTATACACTTATACACACTATCTATTACTACTAATTATGAAACTAACCATTCTTAAAGAATCCTTTTTAGAAAAACTGAATTTTGCTTCTCGTTTTACTTCATCGAAAATCTCTTCTTTAGTTGCATTACAAGGAGTCTTTATTAAGGCCGAAGGAAAGACAATTGATTTTTATTCGACCAACCTTAATTCATATTATCATACTGTTTTAAAAACAGAGGAAAAGAATGACTTTGCCGTCATTGTCGATCCAAAAAAAACAAGCGAGTTTTTATCGCTTTTAACACCAGGAAAAACCGACTTTGAAGTTAAGGAAAAACAAGTGGTAATTTCCCAAGGGAAAACCAAAGGAGAATTTCCGGTAATGAGCGCTGAAGATTTTCCCCTGCCGCCAAAAATTGATGGTCTGTCGCAGGAAATACCGGCGGAATTTTTTTTAAAAAACCTACCGCTTGTTTTATTTGCCGCCTCCACCGATGAAACCCGGCCCGCCTTGTCGGGCATTAACTTTTTGATGACGGACAATGACTTGTCAATTGTGGCGACTGACGGTTTTCGCCTGTCTATTATTCGGTTAAAAAAAACCGTCAATTTCCCTTCAATGATTTTGCCGGCTGGTTTTTTGTCAGAGATTGCCCACCTAATCAAGGATGAAAAAAACATTAAGTTCAGTTATTTGTCCCAGGAAAAAACCGTTGTCCTCCATATCGGAGAACACGATTTGTATACTCGTCTTATTGAGGGCGACTATCCGCCGTTTGAAAAAGTTATTCCGACCAGCCATAAAACAACCATCGTCCTTGAGAAGGATGAATTTTTAAGAAATATCAAACTGATTTCGATTTTTGCCCGGGAATTTTCCAACATCATGATTTTAAAAACCACCAAAGACGGCGTGGAAATTAAACCGAAAACCGAGCGGGATGGGGGAAACATTACGGTTCAGGAAGCGGTGGTTGAAGGGGAAGAACAAAAAATTGCTTTTAATTACCGGTTTGTTCTCGATCTTCTCAATAATCTGGAGGCAAAAAAAATCACCATTGAACTTCTGCGGGCCGATGCGCCGGCAGTATTCAAATCCGACAAAAAACCCGACTTTCTTCACATTATAATGCCGGTAAGAATACAGGAATAAACGAGCTGCTATAATTATTGTATGGAAACCTACATTCTTGACACAAATTTATTTTTTAACATGGAGGCGGGTTTGGGGTTTGGTCAAAAAACAGAAGAAGTGGTAAAAAACATTACTCAAAAAGCCAAGTCGTTGAAATCGGCCAATCGGGCTCAATTTATGATGCCGCCGCGAGCCGTTGACGAATTTTTAAGTTTTTTCGAAGATAAAAACCAACCGTTTATCAAAGATTTTTTATCGGCGATCATTATTAAATCACCCGACATCAACAATGTTTGTTTTCCAGCAACGGTCTTTTACCGGTTGGTTGACGATATCCGCCAACGAAGCATACGTGGTTTATCCATTGGTGAAGAAGAAATCAAAAATGCGGGGCGAACGATGCAGGGGGTTGGTGGTTTATCCAAACAAGAATTTGAAATAAAAATTGGTGCCGTTATCAAGACTTTTCGCGACCGTTACCGTAATGCTACCAGGACGAAATTTTTGGACAGCGTTACCGATCTTGACTTGATTGTTTTAGCCAAAGAACAAAACGGTTATTTAGTGACAAGCGACGAGGGGGTTACTTATTGGGGGCGACTGTTTGGGGTAAAGGAGATACCGACGGCGGTATGGAAGACTCATCTTCCGGAATAAGCTGGGACAGCCAATCAGACAACCGGTCGGTAATGGTTTTTTGCGGCTTTTCCTGAAAAATCAAATGCTCTGCTAAAAACTGACCCGCTTCTTTTTTTACCTTTTCGTCAGAAAATACCAAGTAAAGGTGATAAAAATAAGGGGCGTGACTAACAATAGTGACTGTGTCAAAACCGAAGCGATGACCGAAAAAAAAGTAAGACAGTGCTTCCCAACGAACTGTTACTCCAGCAGCATCGATTCCAAACTTAGTAATTTTGTTTTCCACAACGGGCGGCGGCGTGATTGTCAACGTATAAAACAAAAATAAAAGCGACCAAATAGGCACAAGCAGGATTTTGTCGCCGAAAAAGAAAACAATCAATGATAAAAGCAAGGCGACGGCCAAATAAAAACGCAATATTACCGTCGAGCGTTTTTTATACGGTCGAAGAGGTGCTTTCCATGAATAAAGGACTTGAGGATTATCCATAAATACATGGTAGCAGTTGGCTTGTTTTCTGTCAAATGTGTGTTATAATATTTACTATATGGATAATCTCAACCGGACAATTTCTTTCATTCTCGGCCTGGTTGTTGTTATTGTTTTTCTCGCGTTTATTACCGGCAGACTCAATTTAAAAAGCAAGACTCCGTTTCTAGGCAGTGGTCCGGCCGCCACCCCGAAACCAACCACCAAACCCACACTGCGTGTAACCCCAATCCCAACGGTGTCAATGGTTGGTCAGGGTATTGCTCCAACCAATCCAGCCTATCATTCATATTCAGCCATTCCCGCAACTGGTTCGCCTACCATAATTTTACCGATACTTATTTCAGCATTGACGGGAGGGGTTTTTCTTAAAAAGAAAATATAAAACGTCTCATCTTAGGGGTTTAATGAGAATCCCGGTATCTTCAATATCCCCGTCGCTAGTAGGTTGATTAAAAAAACAGAGAATATCGTAAAAATAGCGCCGATAATTGCTCCATAAACCACCCGTTTGCCGTAATTTAACCGTTCCGGATTGTTTTGGGAAGTCATAATAATAAAAGCGCCGTAAATAAATGACAATAAAGCGATCCCGCCGACAATCGAGAAAATAATATTCAACACTACCTGAACGACACTTGCCTGTTCGCTCGACTGCTCGAATCCACCCAAGCCGCCAATACACCCCAGCATTGTATATTGTTTTCCCGGTGTCGGCGCCGGTGGCAAATTGGTGTTGTCGTCTATTTTTAACGTTACTCTCGAATTGGGCGACGTACCCGGATCGAGTCCGTAAAGGCATTTGACGCAATTACCCCAGGAAGACGGTGCTGGATTAGGTGGACAATAACCACACAAATCGCAGGTGGCATAGCGGGGAGGTGTCGATGTGTCGG
The DNA here is from genome assembly GCA_021787635.1 of bacterium. GTDB lineage: Bacteria > Patescibacteriota > Microgenomatia > UBA1406 > GWC2-37-13 > JAJYIQ01. Next base: position 12,220 of record JAJYLO010000016.1, read on the forward strand.
CGATAGCGGCGGTCAGGAATGGTTTGAAACCGTTCTTTACAGTTATAAAAGCAAACAGCAGGGCAAAAAACAAAAAAAGTTTTCTCACAAATTTAGTATATCATTTTGGCTATAATTACTATGTGAAGAAAATATTTATTATTTTTGCTTTGGGTGTGCTTATCTTAACCGGTTCATGCTTCATGGTTAGAGCTGATAGTTGCAGCACTTCAGATCTAGACTGTCAGATTAATGCTGTGAACAACGACTTAAACCAGTTAAAAAATGATCTATCCAACCAGACCGTCAGTTATCAAAATATGCTGCAGCAATTAGAGGACGTCAGGGCGAGGATTATTGTTCTTGGTCGGGAAATACAAAAAAGCGAAGAGGCGCTCATGTATCAAAAGCAACTGCTTAATGCCCGGGTAAAATCATATTATAAAAATATTACCGGTTCGTCTTTGTCAGTTATTGATTTCTTGATTTCCGATAACCTATCTGAATCGCTCAACCGATTTTTTTACCAGAAGACCGCTGTTGACGAAGACAAAAAAACCATCATCAAAGTCGTTCTGTATATTAAAAACCTGGAGGACGAAAAAAACCAACTAGCCGCTTTAAAAACAGAGGTTGACAAACAGTCGCAACTGTTGGCTGGCCAAATCGAGGAAACAAAACAAAAAATTGCCGAATTGTCCGCCCGGCAGCAACAATTAATTGCCCAAAAACTGGCTAGCTTAAACATTTCCCGATCGGCCGCCTCCATGGGGCGGTGCGACAGCGACCTGACTAACGGCCGTGATCCGGGTTTCAGTCCAAAGTTTGGTTTTTTTACCTACGGCGTCCCCAACCGTGTCGGTATGAATCAATGGGGCGCTTATGGCCGGGCGAAAAACGGACAAGGATATGAACAGATTTTGCGCGCTTATTACAATTTCGACGAAATAAAGAATTGGGACACCAATGTCCAAATCCGGGTCGACGGTCATGGCAGTTATAGTTTGGAAGATTATGTAAAAAGGGTTTACGAGGTGCCGGGCGATTGGCCAAGCGAGGCGTTGAAAGCCCAGGCAATTGCTGCCCGTTCCTATGCTTTGGCCTATACCAATAACGGCAGCGGGTCAATTTGCGATTCGGAAAGTTGCCAGGTGTTTCAGGACAATCCTAAGGGTGGTGCTTGGGAACAAGCGGTAAATGATACAGCAGGGAAAGTGATGGTTCAGGGCGGTAGCCCAATTAAAGCGTGGTTTTCCTCGACCCATGGTGGTTATATTTTTTCTTCAAGCGATATTGGTTGGTCCGGCACTTCGTGGACCAAGCACGGGAGTGATTTTGACGGCGGTGTCGGCAGTTTTTCCGATTTGCAAAGTAAGGCCTACGACAAAGAGTCGCCGTGGTTTTACTGCGATTGGGGATCACGTAGTCAATACAACAAAACGGCTTGGTTACGGCCGGAGGAACTGGCCGACATTGTCAATGTGATTTTACTGGCAAGAAGTGATTCATCGACCACCGAACATCTGTATCAAACCGATTCTCCCCCGGCCGGGGTGGATGTCTGGAGCGCTGATCGGGTCAAGCAGGAATTGCAAAACCGACACACTGTCCCATTTAATCATATTGATAATATCTCGGTAAGCGCCGATTTTGGTTACGGTAAAACCACCAATGTTAGTGTCGGCGGTGATGGCGGCTCGGCCAGTTTTGACGGCAGCGAATTCAAAAACTGGTTTAATCTGCGGGCGCCGGCCAATATCCAAATCGTCGGGCCGTTATATAACGTTGAGAAGCGTTAACGGCTGCCTGAATCACCAGTGAGCTGATAAATACCCAGAGGAAAAAACTAATCCATCCTGAAAAATGCCGCTGCCAGATAACCGTCAGGACATAAATTACCAGGTAGTGAACGAAATAAAGCGGATAAGAGTAGCGGCTTAAAAACATCAGTAGGATTTTTACCGGTTTAAAATTAAACACTCCTTTTTTGGCCAGAAAATAAAGAAGAAAAACAAACAGTACGCCATAAATTAAATGGTAAAAATTGGGAGGATATTTATTGTAATATTGAATTAGCGATTGGTGAAAGTAATTTTTTATTTGTCGAAAGATAAAGTACAACCCTAGAGAAATCGCCGCCCCGCCGATCAAAAACCGATCGCTATTTTCGTTTTTTATCAGCAACCAGCTTAAAAAGATCAACAAGCTCCAAGGAAGCCACATGATCAACCGGTAATTAGCCGGAAAACTACAGAAAACAAAAACAAGCGAACTTAAAAACGCCAGTAAAAAAAAACCGTAAAACCACCCCTTTTTTTTGTCGGCCAAAAAGCGGATTGCCGGCATGAGAAATGCAAATGTCAGAAAAAGGAGAATTAGCCAATTGATGTCGAGGGTGCCGCCGCTAACCGTCAGTGTTGGAATGATGAAATCGGCTGACAGACTTTTTTGGTCTTTAAGCAGACTAATTAATAAATAAATGGCCGCAAATAAATAATACGGCCGAAGTAGACGGATAAATCTTTTTCTGACATAGGCAAAAAAATCACCCAGATTTTTAATCGATGATGACCTTTTGAAATAAACATAGGCAGAGCAAAAGATAAAAACCGGCACCGCCCACTCGTTAAAATTCCATAACCAGCTGGCGACATTATTATTTAAAAAATAAGCATTAGTATGGATTAAAATCATCGCCAAAATCGCCAATCCACGCAGAGCATCAATCTCAAAATACCGCTTGTTATCCATGGAAAAATTATATAGTATAATACCTTATGGCAGTGGCTCACATTGATAAAACAAGCTTTCAGAAAGAAGTTTTAGCACAAAAAGGCGTCGTTCTTGTTGATTTCTACGCCGAGTGGTGCGGGCCGTGTAAGGTGACGGCGCCGATTTTGGAAGATCTGTCCGGCGAGATGAGAGATGTCAAATTCGTCAAAGTCGACGTTGATCAAAACCCCGACCTGGCATCGCTTTACTCAATTTTCTCCATTCCAACATTTCTTGTATTTAAAGACGGTAAACCCGTCAATCAGTTTGTTGGGGCAGTGGGCAAAGAGGGATTTCTTTCAGAATTAAGCAAGGCTACAACCTAATAACTCTCACTATTTTTCCATGAATAACCTTTAATCCCAAATGGGCATGCCGCAGGATATATATTGCTAATGTGGCCAGCCAGCGAATCGATGAGGTGATTGGCGCGTGCAGGCCGGCCATAACCTTGTCATCGGAAATCGGTAGCTTGACGTTTTGGTAAGTCGAGAATTGAGCGTTGGTCGTCGACTGAACGCCTAATTTTTTGACATCCGGTGGCAGTTCGATCGTTTCCTGCCGGGGAGAAATATATGGCCAAACTTCTTTTTCCGCCTGGTGTTCGACCACCTCCTGTAAAAACGGTTTTTCCGCCGAGGAAAGAATCGGCTCCCCTTCCTTTGCTGATTTACCAGTAAAGTGGTCAATAATAGTATAATTTTTATTAGCCATAATTTTATTATACTATGAAATCGTATCTTAACCATCTTCAAGTCAATATCAATCCGATCAACCTCAATTTTTATAAGAAGCTCATGGCTTTTTTAGGG
>JAJYLO010000069.1 GCA_021787635.1 bacterium
ATATATTTGGATTGACAGTAACGGCCGGCCGGTATTAAAAACAGTGACCACCGGCAAAACCCATGGTAACGAGATAGAAATCACCAGCGGTTTGTCACCGGACGATAAAATCATTACCAATCCGCAATTTATTCCGTCATTAAAATATCCGATGCTATGAAAAAAAAATTTACTTTAAACCGCAATTCGCTGTCGATCATCGGCATCGTTTTTCTGATGATTGTCGCGATCGGCACCTATCTTTATATCCAGTTAACCGCTGACCGCGTGTTTATCGACAATTCCATCATTCAAACGCCGATCATTACCATTTCGCCGTCTGCTGCCGGCAAAGTGCTGGAAATGGATGTCAAGGAAGGACAGGCAGTGACACCCGGTGATCCCTTGGCTGTCGTCGGTTCGCAAACCCTGCGCGCCGATACCGACGGGCTGATCATTTCGGCCCCGGACATGACCGGTTCAACCGTCAACCAGACAACTGCGCTTATTCAGATGATCCGGCCGGTCAATATGCGTGTCGCCGGGACAATCGATGAAAACAAAGGATTGAATAAAATTAAAGTCGGACAAGTGGTCGCCTTCACGGTCGATGCCTTACCGGGCAAAACCTTCTGGGGTTATATTGATGAAATTTCCCCGAGCGCTAACCAACAAGTATTTTCTTTCTCGACTTCAACGGAACGACCGACTCAACAGTTCACCGTTTACGCCAAATTCGATACGACCAAATACCCGACCATTAAAAACGGCATGTCGGCCAAGATGACTATTTTCACGAAAACACGGTGATAAAATAGAATGAGGATGAAACATATACTCCGCCATTTTCAAAAAAACGATTCCCGGCTTTATGAATACATGATTAAAGTCGGTAAATTGTATGAAATAAAAAAAGATCGGCCGGTCAATTATTTTCACCGGTTGTGCAAAGAAATTATTTGCCAACAGCTATCCGATAAGGCCGGCGACACAATCCACGGTCGCTTCCTGAAATTATTTTCCAGACGTTTGGTACGTCCGTTGGATGTTATTAATCTTCCCCATGAAACGCTTCGCGGCAGCGGTATGTCCAATGCCAAAGCGCGTTATGTCAAAAATCTGGCGGAAGCGATTATAAATAAAACATTACCGATAACGAAATTTGACAAAATGGCTGATGAAGAAATTATCATAGAATTAACAAAAGTTAAAGGCATCGGTCGCTGGACGGCGGAAATGTTCCTGATCTTCGTCCTTGGCCGGGAAAACGTCTTTTCCCATGGCGACCTGGGATTAAAAAAGGAACTGATGAAAATCTACGGCTTTAAAAAGGAACCGGCCAGAAAGCGGGTGGAAAAAATCGTTGGCCGCTGGTCGCCATACAAATCTTACGCTTCGCGGGTGCTCTGGGAATGCCTAAAAGGAGCCTCATAGTTGACTTTTGTGAATAAAATGATATGATTAAGATAGTTTGGTTGGGAGTTGGTTTAGCTACTTATATTAATGTAGAAACAACTTCTTAAACTGACTGATATGAAAGGAGGTGCAAACACACATGGATAAAAAGAAACTGTACGTTGGTAATCTGCCTTGGTCGTTCACCAATGATTCACTGAAGGAATTATTCTCTCCTTACGGTGAAATCACCGAAGCGGTCGTCATCATGGACCGTTATTCGGGCCGGTCAAAAGGCTTCGGTTTCGTCACTTTTGCCAATGAAGCCGATGCGGAAAAAGCCGCTGCTGAAATGAATGATAAGGAAGTGGAAACACGAAAAATCGTCGTCAATGTCGCCAGACCAAGAGAAGAAAGGCCGCGAAGAAACAACTATTAAAGTCGACAAACAAACCCCGCCGCAAGGCGGGGTTTTTTATTTTTTATGGTGTTGGCGTTGGTGTCGTATTGATGACCGGCAAGGAAAAGTCTTTGACTTGCGTCACTTCGGTAATTGAGCTCACTTTTCTATCCCACATACCTCTGACTCTTATCCGCTGGCCAACCTGCAGATCGGTCAAAGCAATGGTTTGTTCCCGGCGGTTGATTAATCGCGTCGAGACGGAAACGGTCACTGTCTGCACTCCCCGGGCAATCGTCTGCATAACGATCGTATTAGTGTTAATTGAAGTGATTGTCCCGAAAAAAACGCCGAATCGTTTTTCGATCGACAAATCACGAATCATTCTTGCTTGGATAGTCGTCTGGGCCGTATCGGTATATTTTCCGAAAACGTTAACCATGTCGTTGACGGCTATTTCCGACAAAGACGCACTGCCCCAGAAACGGCGGCGGAAACGGGTATTGGAATCGGTATTGACAGTATAGGTTTTTCCGCTTTTAGTGACAGTCAAAGTCGTCCCTTTTATGAAAGTTACCTGACCGTGGGCAATGACAGCATAACGGCCAAGAATAGTTTTGCGCAAATTATTACCCAAATTCTTTAAGTCATTACGCAAATCTTGCCGGTTATTACGAACATTATTTCTAATTTTCTTTTGCAGTAAGCCGGGCGGCGTCGCATTATCAGCCATAACCGGGGCAAATACTGGCATCATCAGCATGATAGACGTGGCAATCAGAAAAAGTTTTCTCATAAATAAAAAGATAATTTATAACCTCTATCTATTAGTATGCAAAGGGATGAAAAAAGTTTCACCGAGTCGGACGCGGTCTCATTGCTGCGGTACCTGATAAGTAACGGTTATTTCCTGCTCGGAATTATTGCCGTTAGCATCGTTGGCGACGACATCGATCATATTGTTCCCCTCATCAAGAGTAAGCTGGGTGGAAAAATTGCCTTGAGCGTCAGCTTTTAAAGACACGTCGTTAACATTGACATCGGCATTGGGGACAGTTTTTCCCGCTACCGTTACCGCGCTGGTCGTGACCGTCGCCCCATTTTGCGGTGAAGTAATATCAAGAGTAATTTGCTGCGGAAATTTGTTGATCGCGTCGGTCCCCGGTAATGTTGTCGGTTCCGGATTAGCATTATTCGATACATTCTTGTTAGTGGTTATCCCGGTATTAGTCGGTAAAGTCGATTTGCTTTTTTGGCCAAGATACAACACACTACCGATGATTAATATAATTACGACGGCCGCGACAATCAGATTATTTTTCATAAGTTGTGACCCAAAATTTTAACAACGAGCGGGTAACCTTTTTTATCCTCCCAAAATTCCTGATAAAAATCAAG
>JAJYLO010000017.1:0-11492 GCA_021787635.1 bacterium
CATGATCAATATCACCCTCAAAAAAACCCATCTGGTCAGAACTGTCATTCTGGCTGCATTAGGGTCATTCATCCTTAATTTAGGTGGTAATCTTCATACGATTTACGCTTTTACCACCGGTTATCCCAATGATAACCCCATCCCTTTCTGGAAAATATTGTCGGGTTTTAACCCAGCCGCCTACTGGTATCCCAACGCCACCCGGTTTATTCCCTACACCATCACGGAATTTCCCTCATATTCCTATGTTGTCGCCGATCTCCACGGCCACGTCTTCGATATTCCGTTTGTTTTACTGACAATTGCGATATTATTTTTATTTTTTACTCACAAAAAACCCTTTAATACTATCTACTTACTATTAACTACTATTTTCCTTGGTTTTATGACCGCCATCCACTACATGACCAACGCTTCCGACGGACCAATATACGTGTTGTTAATAATAATTATTTTTTACCTGTTATTCAAATTTTCCAAACGATTTCTGCTATCAATCGCCCTCCTCGCAATCTCTTTTTTCATATTCTCCATGCCTTTCTCCTACCATTTCGAGCCGTTTGTTTCCGGTATCGGCGTCAATTGCAGTCCGAGTTTCTTAACCAATATCGGTAAAATCGGACCATTCCTTTTTGAAAAAGATAAATGCCAGATATCTCCCTTATGGATGCTTTTTATCCTCTGGGGATTTTTCTGGGTCGACTTTGTCTTATTCATCGCCACTCAATATTTTAAAAAACAAATTAATAACACAACAATACAACAATGCAACAATTTTATCTTTCTCTTATTTTCTTTCGGCACTTTCCTTATTATTATTCCCGAATTTTTCTACATCAAAGATATCTACCCACTCCATTTTCGGGCCAATACTATGTTCAAGCTCGGTTATCAGGCATTTATCATGATGAGCATTGCTTCCGCCTACACCCTGTTTCAAATAAAGCTGCTTGATAAATGGAAAGCATGGCTGCTGACGCTCATCTTTATTTTCTTTCTGTTTTTTGTCGCTATCTACCCCACCTTTTCCATTCCGTCTTATTACGGCAATCTTAACCGACCGGTTACCCTTGAGGGTGAGCAATGGCTAAAAAATTCTTACCCCCAAGACTATGAAATCGTCAATTACCTGAACAGCCATGTCAAAAATCAACCGGTTATTCTTGAAGCCCAAGGCGATTCTTATACCGATTTTGAAAGAATTTCCGCGTTTACCGGTTTACCGACGGTCGCTGGCTGGTGGGTCCACGAATGGTTGTGGCGCGGCTCACCCAATATCATCGGTGACCGGATTCCTGACGTAGTTAATATGTATGAATCAACCAATATTGATCTGACGAAAAGCCTCCTCCAAAAATACCATATCCGTTACGTTATCGTTTCCCAGATGGAAAAACAGAAATATCCGCGGCTTGATGAAACTAAATTTTTACAATTAGGCAAAATGGTATTCCGGTCAACTAATGCATCTGGAGCAATATATCAAATTAATCAGTGAGGTATATTGACAAAACAAAATCTTTCTGTTAATGTAATTAACTAGAGCATTACTACTCGTCGTCCCCTTTATACGAGCGGTAGTGATGCTCTATTTTTTTGATTAAAATTACAATTGGTATAACTGAATCGGAACCCTTAAATTCTTCTTCGCCAACTGCTTGAATTGACCGGCAACAAATTTAATAAATTCCGCTTTTTCTCCCTTTCCTTTTTTTTGTTGTAATTTAGCCATGATTTAACTATACAGCCAGGGCTAAAATTTGTCAAGACCTATAGAAAAATACCCATTTCCTATGGGATATCCTATATAATATATTTACTGTAAGATTATTTAATCAGTTTGTGTATAATTAAAGCAATGACAGAGCTGTCTTTATTGACATACAATGTGTTGTACAACAACGCCTTCAATGAAATAAAGGCGCTTATCAATCGACATCACCCTGACCTGGTTTGCCTGCAGGAAATTGATACTAATGAAAATAACCTGCATTTGCTGGAAAAACAGGGTTACCGGCTGGCTGATTATTCTAACTCCTTCATTAAGTTCGGTCAAATTTTTGGTGTCGCCACTTTTTATAACCCGAACCGCCTGAAATTCACGAGGTCTATCACTCTTGAACTGCCGCGAAGTATTTATGAAATTATTCTTTTAGTCATTCGTCTATTAAGAGGTGGCAATAAGCCACGGACTGTCCTGAAAACCGATTTTTGCCTAAAAGGCAACCAAAAAATTACTGTTTACAATACTCACCTGGCTGTTTTTGAAACCAACGGCGCCCGGGTCAAGCAGATGAAAAAAATCCTTAAATTTATCGACACCAATAAGAAATTGTCGGTAATTATCACCGGCGATTTTAACTACCATCCTTATCAGCGCAAACAGCTTGAATCAATTATGGAAAAACACAATTTATCGGAAGCAACCAACAATCTAACCTATACGATGCAATTAAGCACAGACGGCAAGAAAGAAAAATATAATTTATTTCAGAAGGTATTTTCAAAAATATTATACAAGCTATACACCGATCGTTTTAAGCTCGACTATGTCTTTTATAAGAATATGGTCGTTAAGGAAACAAAAAGGGTCAATGCCCGATTCTCAGATCATTTTCCGATTCTCTCAATTTTTGAGGTTTAAACTTTTTGTAAGACGCGCCACCTTTATTATACTGAAATATTTTGTGTTTTATTTCTTTTTTGACCAATAAATAGATCAAACCATATATCAGTTTAACCATCGTTTTCAACCAACCTTCTTTTCGCTCCCGACGCAGGTTGTAAATGACGATTACCGCATCTAAGAATTTGGCCCGCACTCCGAAGCGGTTAATCTTTTTGACGATATCGTGATCTTCCGAAATAAACAGAGTAGTATCATAGCCGCCAATCAATAAAAATAGATTTCTATCAATAATAAATGATCCGACGCTGGAAAAAGAAATACTGAAAGCTTGGGAATATTTAATGACTAAATTAGCTATTTTATATAGAGACTGGTTGACAATATCCCGGCTGTCCGGCACGACATAGGTTAGGAAAGCCAAACCTTTTTTTTGCTCAATTATTTTATGGGCGGTATGTATAAAATCCGGACCGATGCGGGAATCGGAATCAAGGAAAATGAGATAGCGTCCGATCGCCACCTGGGCACCATAATTGCGCTGGTATGACAGATTAGCTTTTCTAACCTTAATGAAATTCAAAGCTAATTTATTTTTATAAGTCATTGCTTTCTCTTCTGTTTTGTCTTTTGAATTGGCGTCAACAACAATTGTCTCAAAGTTCGTATTTTTCTGCGCTGACAAATCTGAAAGAAGAAGAGGCAAGCAGTCTTCTTCATTTAAAGTCGGAATAATAACGGAAAAATAAACCATTATTCAGTCAAATATATGCTTAATTGCTTAATTTTCTGGAAAACATAGTCCATTTTATCGATAAAAGATTGGCTGAAATTGACGGATTTTGTCTGGTATATCTTTTTTTTGCGATACTGTCGGACGGTTTTATGAAGCGCAGTTACCAATTTATGAAATTGGGTTTCCTGGGAATAATATTTTGATATCCGGTACCGGGCTTTGCGGCCGAGATGATTGACCAGAAAGGGATTGTTAAGACAAATTTTCAGGGCCACCGGCAGCTCATGGCGAAGATGCGAAACCGGCAGGATGATACCAGCCTTGTCCAGTGCTTCAGCATTACCACCGGCATCAGAAACAATACACGCCATTTGGCAAGACATTGCCTCCAATAACGCTAAAGATGCGCCCTCAAACATCGACGGAAGAACAAATACCTGACAGGAACTCATGATGTCGATTTTTTCCTTCTCGTCTTTTATTAGACCAGTAAATATAATTCGCTTGTCTTTATACTGCTCCTTCAACTTTTCATCCAAGTCACCGCAGCCGATAATCACCAATTTAGTATCCGGTGGAGGGTTCAACGACAAAAAAGACCTGATTAATAATTCCGGATTTTTTGCCAAAGTCAGACGACCCAAAAAAAGAATACCGGTCTTGATTTTATGTTTTATGGCAAAATCGGATATTTTTTTTCTTTTATAAATGTCCGAATTGATGCCATTGGGCAGGATCAGTATTCTATTCGTCACTCCCCTATTGGTATAGAAATTGGCCAGTTTATGAGAGAAAACATGCAGTAAATCCAGCTGCTTACAGAAAGAGACGTAAGCCAGAAATACCGACTTGGCCAAGACCTGGTAAGCACCGGTACTTTTATTGAAATCAAAATGCCAAACGCCGGTGAGCGGAATTTTCAGTTCGCGGCACGTTGACGGAAGGAAAAAATCCAACGGCGAAAAGCCGATCGGCGTATAAACAATATCCGGCCGCAACTCTTTCAGGTATTTTTTTAAAAGCGACAGGGATGATTCCGTCGGCAGGACGATAAACGACCTCGATTCGGCCAAATAATAGGGAATATAATAAACATGTGGTTCTTTAACTTTTTTATTGCTGAACCGAAAAATGTATACCTGGTGACCGGCCGCCGTAAGATATTTGCATAAGCGCTGCGTATAAACGCTGATGCCGCCGATTTTCAGCATTTCTTCCCGATCAAAAAGAACTATTCTCATAGATTGCTGCAATAGTATATAATGATATCATAAAATGAAAGTTTCTGTCGTTATTCCCGTCTATAATGAAGAAAAATATATTGGTTATTGCCTTAATAGTTTGGTGAAGCAAATCGTCCCTCCAGATGAAATCATTGTTGTTGATAATAATTGCGCTGACAAAACGGTCGAGATTGCCGGAAGATATCCAAATGTCAAGATAATTCAAGAAAAACAGCAGGGGATGATTTATGCTCGAAACCATGGTTTCAACACAGCGAGAGGCGATATCATTGCCCGGTGTGACGCGGATACAATCTTACCAACCGATTGGATAAAGAAAATAAGGGCCAATTTCGAAGAAGGAAAAATAGATGCCCTGACCGGACCGCTTGTTTTCAATGAATTTCCAATTAAAGGTTTATTTTTAGTCGAAGCATTTTTAAACGTACTAAAATATCTGCAGCATGGCAAAGAAACCTTAATCGGCCCGAACATGATTATTACCAAAAAAATCTGGGTGAAAGTGAAAAATAAAGTCTGTCTCGACAATAAGAAAGTGCATGAAGATATTGATTTAACTATCCACATTCTGCAGAATGGCGGAACAATTTACCGGGACAACACCCTCATCGTCCAGGAATCAGCTCGCCGGATTATCAATAATCCGCTAAGCTTTTTCGTCGAATATCCATTACGAATTATGTCGACTTTTAACCGTCATGCTGCTCGCTAAATTCCTGTCATTAATCATTGGCCCGATCCTTCTCTGGCCGCTGACATTATGGCTGATTTTAGAAAACGCCCATCTTAATTATCAACAGTCAGTCATCCTCTATCCGACATTATCCTTTTTGTTAATCATTGTTCCATTTTCCGCCATATTATTGATGCTTCGCCGTCACGCTGTCAATGATCTTGATCTGACTAAAAGAGAAGATCGCTACCGACCGTTGTTTCTAGTCGCCGGCTGTCTTTTACTGACATTGCCGATCGTCTATTTTTTTGGCAACTCTTTCTTATTCTTCTTATTCCTCTTATTTTTCTTACTGCTCTGCCTTAACGCCTTCATCACCATTTTTTGGAAAATCAGTTTTCACATGGCGATCAATACAATTTTCGTGATATTAATTAATTATTTTTATCACTGGTCATTTGTATATTTGATTATTTTTCTTCCCCTTATCTTCTGGTCAAGATTGACGCTAAAAAAACATACGGTTAACCAGCTGATCGGTGCTTTAATACTGAACGGGGCGATAACTATCTTATTTCTTAAGTATGTGACTGGGCTTTAAACATTCCTACCAATTCTTGAAGTGATGTCACATCTTCCGGCCGTTTGTCATCGCGGAAGCGCTGCAGTCGGGGAAAACGCAGGGCAAAGCCGGGAACATCGACTTCCAGCGCGCTGCCGTTTTTTGACGATTTAAGCGTCCGGCCGGCCGTATGGACCGGTGATCTAGTTATCTCATCAGCCTTAATCTCAACAACAATATTGGGAGCAACCCACACATCACATTCCATCGCTTTATCAACCAAATAATTATTGGGTTTTTTTTGAATTTTGAACTTTGAACTTTTTACTTTTAACTGGCGCCACTCTTCATCGGTCAGGCCGGTGCCGATTTTGGCGACAGTGACGAATTGATCGGCTTTTTCGTCAAAGACACCGACTAAAAAAGCACCGATACCGAAATCGGTCCTTTTTCCCTTGCCGTAATCGTAGCCCATAACCAGACAATCGATCGTATCCTCGATTTTTGACGAATAGCTCCGTTTGAATTTAATCCAATTCCAGCCGCGAGCGCCGGCCTGGTAAATACCATCCAATTTTTTGGCAACAATTCCTTCCAATCCTTTGGTAATAGCATCGTCGAATAATAATTCCAACCGTTTGGCATCGGCGGTAATTTCCTCCGGTGCCGGAAGGATCGTTGCCCTAACTTTATCCGCCGCCCGGATAACCGATATTAGTTCCTTTCTCCTTTCTGCAAAAGGTACTTCAATACAACTTTTGCCGTTAAGATATAAAAGATCAAAGGCAAAAAGTTTAAGAGGAATTTCCTTGGCTTTTTCCTCGATATCATATTTCCGTTTCCGCTGGACCGTCTCTTGGAAAGGCAGGAAATTGCCCGAAACCGGGTCGTAACCGATGGCCTCACCTTCCAAAATGATATTATCAGCTTTGATTTCTTTTTTAACACCAGCAATTATATCCGGATACATTGGCGATACTTCTTCCAAATTACGGGAATATAATTTCACTTCGTGACCGTTATAATGGACCTGCAAACGGAAACCGTCGAATTTTTCCTCGACAGCGCAGCGGCCGATTTTTTCGACGATTTCCGATGCCGACGATAGTCTTTCTGCCCGCATCATCAGAATTGGCGTAAACAATTTTGGCTTGATCGATTTTATTCTGTCTATACCTTCTTTTTTTATCTGTTCTGCAATAAACCCCAGGTCGGGTCGGACATGATATGCCCGTTCGATTTCCGGCCGCCGGCTTTTGTCGCCGGTCCTCATCCAGCCTAAAGCATCAAGAACAGTCATATCGGAAAATCCCAACCGCATTACTCCCATCGGAATACGTACCAGGTAACAACAGGATAATGGATCAAGTTGTCTTACCAAATTGCCCAGGATTTTTATTTTTGTTTCCTGTGATCCCGGACCGGAAGCAACTGCCAGCTTGTATAATTCCTGATAAACTTCCAACACCGACAAGTCTTTTTCGTCAAAGGAGTGGATTTCTTTTTTGAAGTATTCGACCGTCGCTCCTAAATCGCCGATTTTTTTATATTTATTCTCAAATAATTTCTTTTCCAAATTAAGACTATAAGCGACGCTTTTTATGACCATTTTTTCCGCCATCCCCGATTCAATCTTGGTAAAAAGAGGTGCCACTCTTCCCTGAAGCAAATAAATCGCGTCATGAATCTCTACCGGGCTTAGTTTTTTGAAAATATCAGCCAATAATTCGGTAATCGCCAGCCGCGATGATGTCTCCTCAATTTTGCTGATATATACCGCCAGTTCTTTGAATTTCATGATTATTTAAACAAAAATAAATATGCCACCCCCAACCCGACCAAAAATAACAATCCCAATGCAAAGGTAAAAAATCCTTCTTCGTGTTTCGATATTTTATACATTCCCTCCGCCACCAGCGTCAGCGAAAATAAACCTGGTAAAAGAAATCCGAGATAAATAATCTCCAGCGATTGTTTATCCACAATAATTTTAACTGACTAAAACGTACCGCGCTCCTTTGGTACTGCCGATTTTTTTCAACAACCCTTTCTTTATTAAATCCTGAACGTCCCGCAGCACCGTATCTTCGGAAATATCGGGAAAAACCGTGACAAACGACTGATTTTGCAAATAACCGATATCCTGGATATATTCAATCACCCTGATCTGTCGTTCGGTCAGGTAAATCTGCTGTCCCCCGAATTTTTCCTTCATTTTAACGTCACGGGAAAGCTTTAGGATTTTTTCCTTGATTTTTTCAAATTCAACCGAAGCGCCGGCGGTAAAAAACTCCAGCCAGGAAACCAGGTCGCCGGTGGACGCTTTTTGCAGGTTATGATAATAAGAAATGGCATCGCGGTCATAATACTCCTCCAATGAAAAAAACCGTCGGATATCATATCCGCCCAAAAACAGGATTAAAGTCGCCATGACGCGGGCAACCCGGCCGTTGCCATCGATAAACGGGTGAATGCGCACCAACTCATGATGAGCAATCGCCGCTTTGATGACCGGATGGATGGTATCCTTATCTTCCCGATTAAGCCAGTACATAAATTCGCGCATGAGAAAAGGGACTTCGACCGGTGGCGGTGGCCGGAAAGTGATTTCGCCGGTGACCGAATTTTTGACCACCACCTGCTTTGTCCGATACTCACCTGCCTGGTCGTCAGGTAATATTTTATAGACAATTATCCGGTGAAGTTTTTTTATCAATTGCTCGTTAACTTTATCGATTTTCTTTTTCGCCTCTTCCTCGATAAAGTCGATGACCCGCCGGTAATTGATTATTTCCTGGATATCGCGCGGCCGGCCAATGACTTCGTGGCCCATCAAAATATCTTTAGCATCATCTTTTTGCAGCTGATTACCTTCAATGTGCGTGCCGTGATATGCCGAGCGGATAATCGCATCTTCCTTAAACTGCTTCTCCCATAATGGCAACAAAGGAGCGTGTTTAATTACCTCTTCCGCCGCTTCAATTTTAGCGATATTCATGAGGATCTTGTTGGATATCGTGTATTGCGGGGAAAACATATGATTATTATAGCAACTATCTGCCGAAGCGGCGCTGTCTTTTGACGTATGTCTGAATGCATTCCTCGAAATCAACGGGTGTGAAATCGGGAAAATATTTGTCGATAAAAATCCACTCGGCATAAGCCGCCTGCCAGATCATAAAGCCGGACGTTCGCATCTCCCCGCTTGTCCGGATGACCAGATCGGGATTTGGATACGGTAAACCTTTTGTATCAAGAAATTGGTCAAACTTGACGCCGTATTTTTTTACCGCTCTCGTAATTTCATCCTGCCCTCCATAATCCAATGCCAGTACAAAATAATAATCGCGAAATGTTTTTGTCTTTTCTTCGGCATCGGTAATTGTCTTTTTCAATCTTTCCGATAACCGGTCTTTGCGGCCGATATGAACAAAACGGACCTTATTTTTCAGCGCGCGTTTAAGATAATGATTGATCCCCGCTTCATATAGTTTCATCAAGTTTGCTACCTCAGTTTGGATCCGGCCCCAGTTTTCAGTGGAAAAAGCCCAAAAAGTGAAGATTTTAATATTTAAATCTTTCGCTTTATCAAGCAGTTCAATAAGCATTTCTGAGCCGCGGCGGTGACCGGCAATAGCCGGCAAACCCCTTTCTTTCGCCCAGCGGCGGTTACCGTCGGGAATAACCGCGACGTGTTGTGGAACATTCATAAATACGTAATTATAGTCTTCTTGACACCAAAAATCATTTATATTAGACTCAATATAATGGTTTATGTAATCACGATCGATTCGGGTAATTTCGCTCCGGCTAAATTCAATACATTGGCGGTTTTTTTGAATATTTTACTGCCGTTGGCGACGACCCTGGCGGCGGTCATTTTTCTCGTCATGTTGCTACGGGCCACTTTTATCATTATCACTCATGGCGATAATGCTGATGCCCTCAAAAAAGCCCAACAAGCGATGACTTTTGCTGTCCTTGGTCTAATCATCACCATTTTCAGTTTTCTACTTGTCAATTTAATTGGTAAAATCTTAGGAGTTACGGGAATACTGCCACTATGATACTATTAGCCGCTGACGTCAAAGACATTTTCGGTCATATCAGCCCGCCTGCCGGCATGGGCAGTCCGACTGGGGATCCGATTAGCGATTTGGGCCGGCTGCTAGGGCTTGGAATCAATATTTTTTTGACTATCGCCGGTTTAGCCAGCCTGGCTTACTTATTGTGGGGCGCTTTTGACTGGATTACGTCAAACGGTGAAAAGGAAAAAATCCAAAAAGCACAAAGCAAAATCACCAATGCCGCCATCGGTTTGATATTGGTTTTTGTCGTCTTTGCCGTTTTCGGGTTGCTTGCCGGTGACCTTTTGGGAATAGTCGTCAACACACCACAGGGCTGGCAACTCAAAATCCCGACGTTGCAGTAATAATCCGGGCTCCAGCTGAAGGAGAATTAATAACTGTCTTTTCCACTTCTTCGATTAATATTAATCTCTTAGTAACATTTCGTTCATCTTTTTTTTGGCAAATCAAATGCAGATGCGGACCGGCATCAATAGTAAAATAAACCGATAATCCCTCACGTCGCCAGTTAATAACTTCCCTCATTAACCGTATCGTTGCCGGCTGCCAGTAGATTAATGGCGGAACGGAAGTTAACATGACGGCATGCATTTCCAATGCCTCCGCTTCAATGATTTCTCCGAATTGTGGGAAATCTTTTTTTCGGATTGCTTCCTTAATATTTTTTATTTTATTATTAATATTTTTCATCCGGTCCGGGAAAAAAATACTTGATTGAGCAGATTTATGCCCTTCGGTTGATGGAACGTCTTTTTTACCTTCATCGATAATCGCGATAACATCGGCAATATCCCAATAATCTGCCGGATAAAGCGATTCGGCATATGAGGTATCGCTGGAGTCGCCTTCGTGCCATTCGACAAAACCATCAGGAATGGAACGACTGGCGCTACCCGAACCAATCCGCGCAAGGATAGATAATTCCTTTTCCGATAACCGTAAACCGGCGGCGGTCGTTGCGGCAACTGTTAATGCGGCAAAACCGGATGCTGACGATGCCAATCCGCCGGCAGTCGGAAAGTTGTTTTCCGAAACGATTTTTACCTTACCAATAATATTGGCCCGTTTCCTAATTATGTCGATAAACTTGATTACCCGCGGCGCATCGGTCGTACTTTTATTAATTTCCACCGAGTCGTTTTCAAAATCTTTCGAAAACTCAACCGTCGTTGTCGTATTTAAATTACTTAAGTTCATCGAAATGCTGGTGTTGGCCGGCAAACGCAATATCTCATCTTTTTTCCCCCAATATTTGATAAAGGCAATATTCGATGGCGCAATCGCGGTCACCCTCATATTAAATTTAATCGTTTAAAACTCTCAATCGCTAAAGGGGTTAACATCGGCAAATAATTCTTTAGTTCGTTTTTTGGAACAAACTTCACTTCTTCAACTTCTGTTTCGTTGATTTTGAAAGGTCCTTCATGTTTTCCAGTGTAAAGAAAGTCAATTTCTGTTTCCGTCAGTTGTTCCGCAATAAATTGTTTGAGAAATGTTAATTCTGTTTTAACACCAATTTCTTCAAATAGCTCCCTTTCTGCACTTTCCATATTTGTTTCGCCT
>JAJYLO010000017.1:11592-15214 GCA_021787635.1 bacterium
ACCCCTTGTACTTCCAAATTGACTTGGTAGCTTAAATCAAAAATTTGTTTATTGGTCAAGCTTGTACGGAATAACTCACTTAATGCTTTGTACGTAGCAACGGTTACCGCCGATGACGAACCTAAACCAACACTGTGGGAAAAATCACCCTTGGTTGTGATGCGTACGGATTTGTCGACATTAAACTTTTCCTTGAAATGAGCAACCGACTCCAGGACAAAACGACTTTCTTTCACTTGGGGAGAAATGATTTCATCCTCTTTTTTATCAGTGATTTCCGCTTCTACATACAGACGTTTATCAACGGCAGTCACAATGCATGGATAATTATAGACAACAGCATGATCGCCCAATAACAATAATTTTCCTGGTGCCGATACCTTGATTGTCATAATTCTTTTTTCACGCCAGTATACGACTGGCAAAACTTAATATATTTAATTTTATTGTTTCGTAGAAATTTTTCCAAACCATTTTTATCATTGGTAAAAAAAAGCAAATATCCCGAACCGGTTTTGGCGCCGCCGCCGCCGGTAACCTTGCCGACGCCAAACGGCTCTAATTGTTTTAGCAGGTTTTTAGTACTCTTTGAAACCACACCCAGCATATCCAATAATATTTGATCGTCAATGACGCATTGGATAAAGAATTGCTCATCTTTTTTGATTAAGGAAACAACCATCCGCTTTGTCGTTTTTTCAATATCATTAAGGATATTTTCGGTCAGCTCCGGATTTTTATTATATTTTTTACCAACCATTTGTACCATTTCACCGGTGGTTTCCTGTGGCTGACCGCTGTCAATAATATACAGATTTTCATCAATGCTTTTGGGGATTTTAAAACTTAATGCCGAAATCGTTTTCAGAAATTCAAATTCCTTCCGGAAAAAAACCAATCCGCCGAAACAACTGGTTGACGGATCGGCACCCGAGGCATTGACATGGAAAATTTTTTCCATTAGGTAGGCGACATTATTGATTGTTTCTTTATCCCACTCGCGTCCGGTATAAAAATCGAGTAAACTGGCAACGCCGGCAACAGAAAATGATGCCGAAGAACCCAAATGCTTTCCTACCGGAATATCAGATATTATCTCATAATCAAATTCCTTGTCGGTAAACGGAATACTATTCTTTTTCAAATATTCTTTAATGATTTTTGCCATTGTCACAACATTAGGATGGGCGTTTTGTTTTACGGTTTTACTTTCCCAAACCTTGAATTTTATCCGCAAATCAAGAGCGGCAATCAATCCCGGTTTACCATAAACAACTGCGTGTTCGCCGGAAAAAATCACCTTTGCCGGCGCTGAATAGGAAATTATTTTCATAGTGGTTTGGCCTTCAGACCGTAAGTAATAACGTCTTCACTCGATCCTTCCCGAACTTTGCGAAGGGTGATAATTACCGGTAGGCCGGTTTGCAAATCTTTTTGCTCGCAATCAACCAGCTGACAGGTGATTTTCTTGCTATTATTTAGTTTAATAATCGCCACCGCGTAAGGAGCGTATTTTTTAAAATCGTTTCCGGCCACATAAACCGTTGTCCAACTAATTACCGTTCCTTTTTGGCCCAAACGGATTCTGATATCTTTCTGCCGTCGCCAGATTTTAACTGGTGAAATCATTTTTTAAATGCCTAAAATTGTAACTACCGCTGTCCCACCACTTCCACCAACATTATGCGCCAATCCATATCGCGCTTTTTTTACCTGCCTTTTATCTGCCTGACCCGTTAATTGCAAAAACAGTTCGCCAATTTGTTTTATGCCGGTGGCGCCAACCGGATGGCCGGCTGCTTTCAATCCGCCGGACGTATTGACAATTAAAGATGAACCAGAACCAAACTGAGTCGAGAATTCCTTTATCCGCGTTCCGCCTTCGCCTTTTTTCCAAAATCCCAGATCTTCCATCGCCAGAATTTCAGCAATGGAAAAACAGTCGTGTAATTCCGCTACGTTGATATTTTTTCTGGCTAATTGCGTTTCCTTGAATGCCTGTTCCGCGGCAATTTTTGTCGCCAATAGCGTATCGAGATCCTCCCTTTTTGATAGACTGATGACATCACTGGCTGTCTTAGTCGATAATACGTCCGCTTTGTATTTCATTTTTTTAATCATATTCTTATCGCTCGTCAAAATTACGGCCGCTGCCCCGTCCGATATCGGTGAGCTGTCTAAAACTTTTAAAGGCGCGGCGATACAGGCGCTTTTTAAAACTTGATTGACGGTAACAATATTCCGGAAATGAGCCTTATCATTTAAACTGCCGTGAAAATGGTTTTTTACTCCGACATACGCCAGGTTTTCTTCGGTATAACCATATTTCTGCAAATAATAATTGGCGATTATGGCGTATAAACCAGGAAATGTCAGTCCGGCCGCCTGTTCCTCACCCGATGCCGCCGCCATCAAGGCGCTGGTTGTTTCTTCCGGCGAATAATCGGTCATTTTTTCCGCACCGACGACCAAAACTGTTTTTGCCGATCTCGCCTGCAAATAATTGCTGGCCAGATGAAAAGCGATGCCGCCTGATGCGCAAGCCGCTTCCAGCCGGAAAATCGGAATATTCAACCCGATGATTTCGGCGATTTTGGACGGTGTATGCAAATTATTACCGAGGACGCCGGCCAGCATGTTGGAAAAGAAAACGGCATCAATCTGTTTTTTATCGATGCCGGTATTTTTCAATGCACCGGTTATCGCTTCCTCAATGAGCTCCGACAGGGATTTTTCCCAAATTTCCCCGAAACGGGTGGTGTAATAACCGATAATGCTAGTTTTCATATGTTATGCATATATTTCAAATACGTCGGGTAATCGATATATTTTTTAGTCAATAGTTTTTCCGTAAAATTTTTTCTTACCTTATCTAAATTTTTTGTTACCCTAAGCACAAATGCATCGCTACCCGCGCCTGACCCATAAGATGCAAAAAAAATTAAATCATTCGTTTTTGCCGATTCCAAAACAGACACCAACCCCATTAGTCCCGATGCTGTATATGAATTACCCAGCTGCGAAACGACCAATGATTTGACAAGCTGCTTTGGCGTAAAACCGAGCGAAGCAGCAATCGTTTGGGGAAACTTGCCATTGGGCATATGGAAAACCGCGTACTGGAATTCTGCCGGAGCGAGTTTTGTTTTATTCAGCAGTGTTTTAGCCGCATGGTCGATATGATAAAAATATGATGGTTTACCGGTGAATCGACCGCCGTGGGAGGGATAACGAATGCCTTCTCGACGCCAGAAATCCGGCGTGTCCGAGGAAAATGATTCATAATCGACGACTTCCAAAGCGACATTTTCTTTTCCTAAAAGGAGACTGACGGCGCCGCTTCCCGCCGTATATTCCAACGCATCATGAGGCCGGCCATTGGCTTTATCGGCCGCCGTCACCAAAGCATTGGCCGCAAAACCGGATTTAATTAAGCCCAAGGCAGAAATCATGGCGCTGGTACCGGCTTTACAGGCAAACTGAGTGTCATAGGCCAAATAATTGCCTTCTATTCCCAAAAATTCCGCCAGAATTGTTGCCGTCGGATTAACGACATAAGGCGGCGTTTCCGATCCGAAAAAAACCGCCCGGATTTGTCGTTTATCAACATTGATTCCACCAA
>JAJYLO010000018.1 GCA_021787635.1 bacterium
AGCAGGCGGCGGGGCAGGAACGCTCGGGCGCGGCGGAATTCCCCCCACACCCCCCTTCCGCCGCGCCCTCGCTTCGGCGGCGAAAAATTTTTGCGGCCACTATAAAAAAAGAATCATTTAGCATAGTTATATTATAATACATCGTTGTATAAAAATCCAACAAGTAGTAAAATGTGGATAAAGAATATGCAAGAAATATCCAAAAAATTAGGCCTGAACATGAAAAAAGCTCGCGCCAAGAAAAAATTGTCGCAAGGCGCGTTAGCTCGTATTTTAGAAGTTGATAAGGGTTATATTAGCAACATTGAGAACGGCAAGAAAAATCCAACACTTGCGACAATTCAAAAATTAGCCGAAGCTCTTGGAGTTTCGGCGGATGAGTTATTGAAATGAAAAATATGAATAACTGCATTTTTTGTAAAATAATAGCCAAAAAAGCTCCCGCAAAAATCGTTTTCGAAAATGAAGATATTTTGGCATTTGTTCCCAAAGAACAGGTTTCAAAAGGACACACGCTCGTTGTTCCTCGAGTTCATTTCGAAAACGTTTTTGATATTGGTAAAAATATTCTTGAAAAACTGATTGCTGTTTCAAAAGGTTTAAGTGAAAAATTGGCTAAAGAAAATAATGCCACTGGTGTTAATTTACTCCATGCTTCGGGGAAAGATGCGCAGCAATCAGTTTTTCATTTCCATTTACACGTAGTTCCAAGATATGAAAATGACGGCCTAGATTTATGGTTAAGAGAAAAATTATAATTTATAAAACTATGGATATACTAAAATCAAAAATCAGCGAGTGGCAATCAATGCGGAAATTGACTATAGATTTGCTAGAAGCAATACCAGAAGAAAAACTTGTTTTTGCCGTAGGCAAAAATATGGGTAGTTTAGGCAAACAATTTCGGCATATTGGCGATGTTCAGTTATGTTATAACGAAGCAATCAAAACTGGAAAAATAAGTTTTAGCAATTACAAACGGGATTATTCAATAGAAACTTCAAAAGAAAAATTAAAAGATTTTTTGGAAGAAGCGGATAAAGAATTGCTAAAACTTATTGGCGAAAATCCAAAAGCAGAAATTGATTGGTTTGGCGATAAACTTTCGCTAGAAAGTCATATAAACGCTTTGATTCAACACGAAATTTTACATCAAGGAGAATTGCTTGTTTACGCCAGAACTTTAGAATTAACTTTTCCAAAAAGTTGGAATATGTGGGGCTTATGAATATTTTACAAAAAATCAATTTTGATCTGAAAGAACTTTCAAAAAATCCTACAAACATTAAGGATTATTCGAAATTTCATAAAGACGGCAAAACCCATATCGGAATTGCCACGCCGTTAGTTAGAAAAGTAGCTTTCAAAAACTTTAAAGAAGTTAAAAATCTGGATAAGGAAAAGATTTTTTCTCTGTGCGAGCAGTTATTGAAGACCAAAGGAAGCGGTTATCAAGATATTGCGTTTGATTGGGCTTTCCGACTAAGAAAAAATTATCAAAAAGAAGATTTTAAAATTTTTGAAAGCTGGCTCAAAAAGTATGTGGATACTTGGGGAAGTTGCGACGATTTATGCACGCACGCTTTTGGAGAGTTTATATATCGATTTCCAGAATTTTTGCCACAAACTAAAGAGTGGACAAAATCAAAAAATAAATGGTTTCGCCGTGGCTCTGCTGTGGTTTTGATTTATCCGCTACGAAAAGGAAAATATTTGAAAGAATCCTTTAGTGTGGCAAAAATTCTGATGAAAGATAGCGAGGATTTGGTTCAGAAAGGTTACGGCTGGATGTTAAAAGAAGCGAGCAATTTATATCAAAAGGGAGTTTTTGATTTTGTGATGGCGAACAAAAAGTTGATGTCGCGCGTGGCTTTAAGGTATGCTATAGAAAAGTTGCCTAATAAATTGCGAGTGAAAGCATTAGAATAGAATAAATTTGGCCGCAAAAATTTTTCGCCGCCGAAGCGAGGGCGCGGCGGAAGGGGGGTGTGGGGGGAATTCCGCCGCGCCCGAGCGTTCCTGCCCCGCCGCCTGCTCTGTTAGGAGCAGAAGCCAGCAAAAAAGTTTTCTTTTCCTTTTAGAAGAAAAAATCCGGCGCGCGCAAAAGAAAAGCAGAGAAAACTTTTTTGCTGGCTGGCGAGCGTTAGCGGGCGGCGGCGGGGCGAATCAGCCGTTTCGTTCAAAAAAGGTTCGCGCAAAGTGTAAAATATCACCGCTTTTGATGAAAAAAATTGTGTTTATCGTTTTGGTTCTTCTTGCCGCCGGTTTAATTTATTGGAAAAAACCAGTTAATAAACCGATCACCCCGCCAGCAAAAAAAATTTCACCTTTTGACCATATCGTATTAATCGTTATGGAAAATAAGACATACGGGGAAATTGTCGGCAATCCGCAGGCGCCCTACATAAATTCTTTAATTAAAAATGGTGCTTTGGCCGCCAATTACTGGGCGACGGCTCATCCCAGTTTGCCTAATTATTTAGATTTGACAAGCGGGACGCACGGTGATATTAATAGTGATTGTAATCCGCCAAGTAGTGGTTGTCATTTGGCCGTTAGGAATATTGCCGATGAGTTGGAAAAAGCCGGCAAGAGCTGGAAGGCATACATGGAAAATATGCCGGACAACTGTGGTTTGACTAATACCGGTTTATATGCCGACAAGCACAATCCTTTTATTTATTATGACAATATCAGAAATAATGTTACCCGTTGTCGTGAACACGATTTATCGCTGACACAATTGGAAAATGACTTACCCATTTTTTCTTTTATTTCTCCCAATCTTTGTCATGATATGCACGATTGTTCCGTTGCCGCCGGCGACAAATGGCTAAGCCAGTTTATACCGCCGATATTACAGTCAGCGGCCTTTACCAAAGAAAAATCACTGCTGATTATTACCTGGGACGAGGGGAGTGATTTTGACAACCATACGCCAGCCATATTTATCGGTAATCAGGCAAAAAAAGGTTATCGGTCAAATATCCGTTATAATCATTATTCGTTATTGCGAACGGTCGAATATTTATTGAACCTTAATCCGTTAACAGGCAACGATAAGAACGCTTTAATCATGTTTGAATTATTAAAATAATGGACAATTTCAAGAATAAATATATTGCTGTCGTCGGTGTGTCGGCCGAACCGGAGAAATACGGACATAAGATTTTCCGGGATCTTCTTGATTCCGGTTATAATGTCGTCGGCATCAATCTCAAAGGCGGCGAAATATTGGGACAGAAAATTTATCCGCAGTTGAAAGACCTGCCGATTGTTTCCGACTTGGTGATCATCGTCGTCCCGCCGGCCGCCACTGCCAAAATCGTTGACGAATGTCACGAATTGGGAGTGAAAAATATCTGGATGCAGCCGGGAACGGAGTCGGATGAAGTTATTAATAAAGCAAAAAGTTACGGAATGAATGTCACCGCCCGGGCGTGCTTCATGAAGAGGAATGGGATATGGAAATAACTGGCAGTTTTAATTTCGGTTTTGGTTTGTTGTCTTCAACCGTTTTTCGGTCGAAAAAGGTGGTACCGAAATCGATTTTTTTTGCTTCATACAGCGGATAAACTTTTTTAATTTTTTTCTCGAGGAGATTATCAGTAGTAAAAAGAGTCATCTGGGATGTTTCGTCAGCTTGCAAATCAGTGATGCGACAGCCGGCGGTACGGTAAAGTATCCCTTTTTTCCAAACCGATTCAAAAGCATGGCGAAGTTCCTCCCGGACAAGATAAGGATAAGCGATCGGCGGTGACAGTTTGAGTTCAGTCACGTGATAATGAAAATCCTGGGTTTTCAGAAACGGGCAAACTTTACCGACAAGATAGTGAAATTGCCGGGCTTGGGAAAAAGCATCTTCGATATGGTTCAGTAACCTGGCCCAGAGGATATTTTTATTGTTGATCGACGGTGTAAATGTCTGGGAACGGGTAATGCCTTTATATGATTGTTTGCTCCGATCATTTATTTCATAAACTTTTTCTCCGCGCAGTTCTCGCCAGATTTCGAAAAACGGTTTAGAAAGGCGAGTTTTTACAAATGATTCTGGTTGCCGGACAAAATCGAGAGCCGTTTTAATTCTGAATTTTTGCAGATAGGCGCTGGTATTTTCGCCGATGCCCCAAACGTCGCTGATAACTGTTTTTCCTAGTAATATTTCTATTTCGTGGCCAGGAACGAGGGTTAACCCAGAAGGTTTGCGGAAAGACGATGCCAATTTAGCTAATGATTTGGTGACCGAGATACCGACTGATACAGTGATTCCCAAAGAATTTTCAACTTTATTTTTTATTGCTCGACCAATTTCCTGATAGCTCATATTAAACGGCTGGCGTAGACCTTTCAAATCGGCAAAGGCTTCGTCAATTGAGTATTCTTCGACGGCCGGCGAAAATGATTTTAAAATCGTAAACATTTTCTGGGAAAAAAGACTATACAGTTCGTAATCGGAGGGGATGATGGTACATTGCGGACAAATTTTTCTGATTTGCCAGGTGAGCATACCGCGATGAATTCCATACTTTCGTGCTTCATAGGAAACGGCAGTCGCCAGCCCGCGTTCACTGCCGGTCACGACCGGCTGGCCTTTTAGCCGGGGATTGGTCGCCTGGAAAACGGAGGCGAAAAAAGCGTCGCCGTCGAGATGGAGGATAACGTTAGGCCAGGAGCGAACTTGGAACATATTAGTTAAATTTCCTTACCACCGCTTTTACCACGCCAAATATTTGCAATTCCTGGCGGGGATAAAAAGGTGGGTATTTGGGGTTGGCTGCTTCTAGGTAACCTTTACGTAGAATTTTCAATGTCCATTCGCGGTCAATCTGGGCCAGGACGATGTCGCCCATATTGGCTTCCCGTCTCTTTTCGATAATGACGATGTCGCCATCAAAAATACCGATGCCCATCAGCGAATCGCCACTGACTTTTAGTAAGAAAGACGATTGTGGGTCACCAATGAGGTATTCGTCAAGCGTCAGATAACTTCGGTCTTCCTCGGCCAGAATTGGAAAACCGGCCTTAATGTTTCCCAATAATGGAAGGGCAAAAAAGCGGCTGGTGGGGGATAATTTATTACCGTCTTTTTTGATCAGACCTTCATCGATAAATTTCTGGACGACTTTGAAAACAGCATTTTTAGACGAAAAGCCAAATAATTTTAACATTTCCGAATAAGAAGGGAGGCGGCGATGCCGGCGATAGAATTTTTTAATAGTATTCAATTTCTCAGTGAGCATATGTTCACCAGTATAGTAAACAGTTGTTCACTTTGTCAAGTGGAAAAAATGATATAATTGGGTAATGTTTTTAAATCATATAGTTGTTTCCCTAATTATTTTGGCAGTGACGATCGTCGTGACTTTATTTCTTAAAAAAGGCATTGATATCATTTTTGCCGGTGTTAAAAAGAAAATCGTCAAAGAGCGAACGCTCGCCAAGACGCGTACCATCCGGGCACTCTTAAAAAACATCATTGATTTTATCCTGTTTTTTATCGCCATTTTAGTGATTCTTTCCAATTGGGGATTTAATATAATCCCGATTCTGACAGGAGCCGGCATTTTGGGATTGGCGATATCCTTCGGTTCGCAGACTTTGATTAAAGACCTTATTTCCGGTTTTCTTATTATTGCTGAAGATCAGTTTGATATCGGCGACCGAATTAAGACCGGCAATTTTGAAGGGGAAGTTTACCTGTTAACATTGCGGTTAACAATCTTGAAAGATGCAAAAGGAAATTTAATCTATATTCCCAATTCCCAAATCACCTCCGTCATCCGCTATAAAAAAGTACGGCAAACCATCCTGCCGTAATTACTTTTTGACACAAGAGTCGCCGCAGAAGATTTGATTGATTGGTGTTGGGCAGGGGGCGAATTCACATTTTGGACCGATCCGGCCGACAGTGGTACCGTCAGGACAGATTTTCGCCTCCAATGTGCAACCTTTATCACCGGAGTGTGTTGATGATATAACCAACGAACTGTCTTTAGACATGTCAACAATCTGTTGATACCGTACTCCTAAAAAGAACCCGATAATGGAAAAGGTTATAAAAATAATCAGCGCCAAAGTTTTAGATAATGATGTTACTGTCGTCGCCCATTTGGGTAGAGTCATATATCAAATATGACACATTATTTCTCGAGCATTGTTTTGGTGATATTCTGGGGGACCTCTTCGTAGTGTGATGGTTCCATATAGAAGAAACCGCGGCCTTCAGTTAGTGAGCGTAGTGTGGTAGCGTAACCGGACAGTTCGGCCAGCGGAACATAACCTTTAATGATGACGGCGCGGGCGCGTTTTTCCGTGCCCAAAATCTTTCCTCTTTTACTGGAAATATCGCCGATGACGACACCCATGAAATTTTCGGGTACCGTTACTTCCAGTTTCATTATCGGTTCCAAAAGAACGGTACCGGCGCGTTTGGCCGCTTCCTGCAGGGCCATCGATCCGGCAATCTGGAAGGCAATATCGGACGAATCGACGTCGTGGTAACTGCCGTCAACCAGTGTCACCTGCAAATCAACCATTGGGAAACCGAGCAAAACACCTTTTTCCATGGCGGTAATGACGCCTTTTTCAATCGGCGGAATGAATTCGGACGGAATGGCGCCACCCTTGATTTTGTTGATAAACTTAAAGCCTTCGCCGCGACCTAACGGTGTAATATCAATGACACAATGGCCGTATTGGCCGTGGCCGCCGGTTTGCTTGATGTATTTTGCTTCCACTTCCTCAACCGGTTTTTTAACCGTTTCTTTGTAGGCAACCTGCGGTTTACCGACATTGACATCCATACCCATTTCCCGTTTCATCCGGTCAACGAGGATTTCCAGATGGAGCTCACCCATGCCGGACATAATTGTTTGCCCCGTTTCCTGATTGATTTTCACTTTGAAAGTCGGATCTTCTTCGGCCAGCCGCTGTAGAGTATAGGATAATTTTTCCTGATCGGCTTTGGTTTTCGGCTCAATTGCCAGGGAAATGACCGGTTCAGGGAAGATGATTTGTTCCAAAATTATCGGCGCATTTTGATCGGCCAAGGTATCGCCGGTTTTGGTATCTTTCGGCCCGACCAAAGCGACAATTTCTCCGGCATAAGCCTTATCGATTTCTTCCCGCTGGTTGGCATGCATCAAAAGCACCCGGCTGACGCGTTCCCTGCTCCCGCGGTTGACATTATAGATATACGAGCCGGATTCGAGCGTGCCGGAATAAATACGGGTATAAGTCAATTTTCCCACATGAGGATCGAGCTGGATTTTGAATGCCAATGCGGAAAATTTTTCCTCGTTGACTAATTGTCGCGTTAAAGTTTCATTGGTTTTCGGATCCAGGCCTTTAATTTCCTTAAGATCAACCGGCGACGGCAGGTAGTCGACGATCGCGTCGAGTATCGGCTGGACCGCTTTGTTACGAAGCGATGTGCCGGCGTAAACCGGAATCAGTTTATAAGCGATTGTTGCTTTCCGCAATGCCGCTTTTAATTCTTTAGAAGAAATCGTTTCGCCGTTTAAATATTTACTCAGTAAATTATCGTCAGTTTCCGCGATCTGTTCGGTCAATTTAGCTTTAGCCGCCATTACCTTATCTTTCATGTCGGCGGGAATAGTGTCTTCGACACGGAATTTTATTCCCTGGGGGTCGCTGCCATCCCAGTACATTGCTTTCAAGGTTAAAAGATCGACGACGCCTTTGAATTCCTGTTCTTTGCCGATGGGGGTAACCATGATAGCCGGATTGGCACCCAGCCGGTCTTTGATTTCACCGACAGTGGCGTCAAAGTCAGCGCCCAATTTATCCATTTTATTAATAAAGCAGATCCGCGGCACTTTGTATTTATCCGCCTGGCGCCAGACGGTTTCCGACTGGCTCTGGACGCCTTCTTCGGCATCAAAAATGACGACGCCGCCGTCCAATACCCGCAATGATCGTTCCACTTCGGCGGTAAAGTCGACGTGGCCCGGCGTGTCGATAATATTGATTCGGACGTCTTTCCAGAAAGTGGTCGTCGCCGCCGAAACGATGGTAATACCCCGTTCCCGCTCCTGCGGCATCCAATCCATTTGCGTCGTTCCTTCATCGATGTCGCCGATTTTATATGTCCGGCCGGTGTAAAAAAGCAACCGTTCCGTCGTTGTTGTTTTACCTGAATCGATGTGGGCGATAATACCAACGTTGCGGATTTTATCCAATGGAACAACCCGATTTTTTGTTATAACGCTTTGTTGCTGAGCCATAATAATTCAAAGAATGCTTACCATTTTAAGTGAGCAAATGCTTTGTTTGCTTCTGCCAACTTTTCCGTCTGCAGCTTTTTGGCGACTGCCTGTCCTTGGTTTTTGGACGCTTCGGAAATCTCCGCCAATAATTTCTGGGAAAAAGTATGGAATTCTTTATTTGGCCGAGCTTTGGCGGCATTAATAATCCAGTTGAGAGCCAAAAAAAGCTTCCGTTCGCGCCGGACCTCGATCGGTACCAGATATGAGGCACCGCCTAACCGTCGTGGTTTAACTTCGTATATCGGAGCAACATTTTCGATTGCCTGGTGTAAAATTTTTAAAGGGTCCTGTCCGTCTTTTTTCAATTGATCTATGAGATCGTAAACCAAACCGGCGGCGACTGCCCTTTTTCCGTCGATCATAGTATAGTTGATGAGCTTGGCGACTTCCAAGCTGTTGTAAACTTCATCTGGTTTAACTGGTTGTTTTTTATAAGGACGGCGTGGCATAGTTATTTCTTAGTTTGTGCCGCTTTAGCACCGTATTTCGAGCGCGAAGTTGTCCGATTGGCGACTCCGGCGGTATCGAATTTACCACGAATAATATGATATTTAACTCCCGGCAAATCCTTAACCCGGCCGCCGCGGACCAAGACAATCGAGTGCTCGGCCAAATTATGGCCGATACCCTGAATATACGCCGTCACTTCCATTTTATTGGAAAGGCGGACACGGGCAACCTTTCTTAAGGCGGAGTTCGGTTTTTTCGGTGTCATCGTCCGGACAACCGTACAAACACCCCGTTTTTGCGGGCTGTTGACACCGATGTATTTGCGGTCCAGCGCATTGAAATTCAGTTTCATCGCTGCCGCCCGGGTTTTTTTATCCCGTCGCGATCTCTTTTTTTTGATCAGTTGATTGATTGTTGGCATAAATATTGGTAAACTTTCCGTAATATTTTTCGATTAATTCCCGGGTAACCGGAATCAATCTGCCTATTATAACATTTTCTTTTAAGCCTAACAAGTAATCGACCTGGCCCTTGATGGCGGCATTGCTTAAGACATTTGTTGTCTGTTCAAACGAGGCGGCCGACAACCAGGAATCGGTATAAATGGCGGCCCGGGTGACGCCGAGAATAGCGATTTTGCCGGTCGCCGGTTTTTGGCCTTTGACCAGGATTCGTTTGTTTTCTTCTTCGAAACGGATCTTGGATACGACTTCGTCTTTAATAAACGAAGTATCGCCTTCGTCTTCAATAATCACTTTATCGCTCATTTTACGGATAATGACTTCGAAGTGTTTGTCGTGAATGGCAATGCCCTGCGATTCGTATACTTTCTGGACTTCGTCCAGTAGGTAAATCTGGGCGGCGCGCAGGCCCTTGATTGTCAGAATATCGTCAACGTCAAGATAACCTTCGGAAAGCGGTGAGCCGGCCGCCACCAGTTCATTATCCTTGACTTTCAGTTTTTGCGACATAGGGATGATAAATTCCTGTTCCTTAATGGCGGCGTCTTTATTATTGGAAGTGATTTTTACATTATATACTTCCTTGTCGGTATCTTCTTGGATGGAAACCGTGCCGGCAATCTCACTTATTGGCGAAACAATTTTTGGCGTCCGTGTTTCGAAAAGTTCCTCGACCCGCGGCAGACCCTGGGTCACATCGGAAATAACGATACCGCCAAAATGCCGGACCCGCATCGTCAGTTGAGTACCCGGTTCGCCGATTGACTGGGCGGCCATGACGCCGACCGGTACGCCGATATCAACGATTTTATTGGTCGATAAATCAAGACCGTAGCATTTCTGGCAGACGCCGTAAGGCGACTGGCAGTAAAGAGGCGAGCGGACGGTGACTTTTTTGACATTATTTTTTTCCAAAATATTCAAGGCCTCTTCATCAATAAGGGTGTTGGTTTTCAAACCGTTTTCATCCTTGGCTAGATAGCGGCCTTTTATCCGTTCTTTGAACTTGTCGCCGCGGATCATATCGGTACCGACTTGTAAACCGTCGGTTACGCCGCAGTCTTCTTCCCGGACGATCATATCATGGGAAACATCAACTAAACGGCGGGTGAGATAACCGGCGTCGGCCGTTTTCAAAGCGGAATCGGTCAAACCCTTGCGGGCGCCGCGGGCATTGATAACATATTCAAATATCGATAAACCTTCACGATAATTAGATTTGGTAGGAACTTCGATGATTTTGCCCAGCGGATCAACAACCAAACCTTTCATTGCCGACAATTGTTTCAGTTGTTCGCGCGACGCCCGGGGACCGCCGGATTTGATGGCGATTTTGATCGGATTTTCTTCATCCAATGCATTCCAAGTCTCATCAGCGAGTTTTTCCGTAATATCGATCCACAATTTGTTGGAATAGCGTCTTTTTTCCTCAAGAGTCAAAAGCCCTTGCTGGTAATTTTTTTCCACTTTTTCGATTTCTTTTTCCGTCAGGTTTACCAATTTTTTCTTGTCGGGAATGATTTTCATATCGAAAATAGAAATGGAAAGACCGCCGGAAATAGTTGCTCCCCAGAAGCCCATTTCCTTCAATCGGTCAATCAGCTCGCCGACTTTGATATTGTCGAAGATTTTCATTGCCCGGACAACCAGATTTTTCAGGTCGGCCGCTTTCATTTCCTGATTGATATAGCGCAATTCCTGCGGAAGGGCCTGGTTGAAAATAATCCGGCCAACAGAAGTTCTTATGACTTTATCGTTGATTTTGACCAGTATCGGCTGGCGCAAACCGATTTTCCCGAAATGATATAGATTGATTGCTTCTTCGTCCATACCGAAAAATTTCAATTCCTCGTCTTTTTTATCGTTGTAAGCGGTGTCAAGAGTGGTGACATAATAACACCCGAGTGCCATTTCCTTGTTCGGCAGGACGATTGGTGAGCCGTCGGCCGGTTTCAACAGATTGTGGTAGGGGAGCATCCGGCCTTTAACTTCCTCGATCGCGTTTTGAGAAAGCGGCAGAAAAACGCCCATGGCGTCACCGTCGAAATCGGCATTATAACCGGAACAGACGGTCGGATGTAGTTTAATAGCATGGGAATCGGTCAGGACCGGATAAAACCCCAGAATCGACAGCTTGTGTAGCGTCGGCGCCCGGTTCAAAAGTACCGGATGGGTTTTAGTAATTTCTTCCAAAATATCATAAACGATCGGTTCTTTTTTCTCCAGGTAATTTTTAGCGCTTTTAATATTCGGCGCCAGGCCGCGGATAATAATTTCATGAAGAAGGAATGGTTTGAAAAGTTCAAGCGCCATTTCCTTGGGGATTCCGCACTGGTCAATCCGCAATTCCGGGCCGACGATAATCGTCGACCGGCCGGAATAATCAACCCGTTTACCTAAAAGGTTTTGGCGGAAACGGCCCTGCTTACCGCGCAAAATATCCGATAATGATTTTTGGACTTTGGAGGCAACACCCTGGGTCCGCGAGCGGCCCCGCGATTTTTGCAAATCAACGAGCGAATCGATCGCTTCCTGTAACATTCTTTTTTCGTTGCGTAAAATTATTTCTGGCGCGCCCAAATCGATCAGTTGTTTTAACCGATTATTACGGTTTATCACGCGGCGATAAAAATCATTCAGATCGGAAGTGGCAAATTTTCCGCCCGGCAGTTGAACGACCGGCCGTAGATCAGGCGGGATGACGGGCAAGACTGTCAAAATCATCCATTTCGGTTGAATCTTTGCTTTAATAAAGGATTCGAGGACACGGACTTTTTTCAATAATTTATTCCGGCGTTCGCCTTTTGATTCATTAAGACTTTTGAGGGATTCGGTATATTCCTTATTGATATCGATCGCCGACAAAATGTCAAAAAGGACTTCCGAACCCATGCCGACGGTCAGGAAATCTTCGATCCCTTTTTCCCGTAAATAGAGGTAGTCATCTTCTTCCATCGTTTCCAATGGTTTGATGCTCTTGATGACTTTAGTGATCCGGTCAAAGAAGCCGGTTTTTTTGGATTTCTGGTCGGCAAATTGGTCGGCGACCAGTTTCAGCTGCTCCCTTTCCTTAAAATCAATTTCCTGGCGGGTAATTTCTTTCTGTTCCTGGTTGGTGATTTTTTTAGCCAAATCGTCTTTTTGTTTCCGGAAATCGGCTTCGACTTTTGTTTTGGTTTTCTGGTGCTCTTCTTCTACCAATTTTAATTCCTCTTTTTTAAATTCTTCCAGTTTCTGCAGGGATTTTTTTTGTTTGTCCTTGTCGACATTGCGGACAAGATACAAGGCATAATAAATAATCCTTTCCATTGCCTGGGGTGGAATATCCAAAATGGTGCTTAATACCGACGAGGGGCCTTTGAAATACCAAATGTGGGCGATCGGCGAGGCCAGTTTAATATGGCCCATCCGTTCGCGGCGAACAGCCGAAGTCGTAATCTCGACGCCGCAGCGGTCGCAGACAATGCCTTTATAACGCATTCTCTTATATTTACCGCAGTAACATTCATAATCCTTGGTCGGTCCAAAAATCCGCTCGTCGAAAAGACCGTCTTTTTCCGCCCGGAACGTGCGGTAATTGATCGTTTCCGGTTTGATGACTTCACCATGAGACCAGGCGAGTACCGCTTCAGGAGAGGCTAAACTAATCCTCAAGCCGGAAAAATCAACCAAATTCAAATCTTCCATTATTTAATGTAATCAATTGATAATCCTAAAGCGTTTAATTCTTTTACCAATACATGGAATGATTCCGGTACGGACGATTGCGGGATATCGGCACCTTTAATAATTGATTCAAAGGCTTTGGTCCGGCCGCGGACGTCATCACTTTTAATCGTCAGCATTTCCTGCAAAGTAAAAGGCACACGATGCGATTCCAGCGCCCAAACTTCCATTTCGCCAAACCGCTGGCCGCCAAGTTGCGACTTACCACCCAACGGTTGTTGGGTAACGAGCGAGTACGGGCCAACCGAGCGGGCATGGAATTTGTCTTCCACCATATGAATCAGTTTCATGATATAAGTGGTGCCGACAAGGACTTTCTTGCTGTACGGCTGGCCGGTTAGGCCGTCGTACAAAGTGACTTTGTTGTCAAGCGGCAATCCTAATTTCCGCAGCTCGTTGATAATAAATTCTTCCTTCAGTTTTTCAAAAACCGGGACGGAAATTTGAATGTTGTTTTTTTGAGCGATGACGCCTAAGAGATTTTCAAAAAGCTGGCCCAGATTCATCCGGGAAAGAATCGACAACGGTGACAGGATGACGTCGACTGGTGTACCATCTTCCAGATATGGCATATCCCATTCGGGCAAGACTTTGGAAATAACGCCTTTATTACCGTGGCGGCCGGCCAGCTTGTCGCCGACGGAAATTTTCCGTAGCTGGGCGGTGTTGACAATAATTCGTTTTAAAACGCTTGGTTCCAGTTCGTTCGGATCTTTTTTGCTGTCGATCGTTTCGACATTGACGATATAACCGCGTTTACCGTAAGGCATTCTTAATGATGTATCTTTGACGTCTTTGGCTTTTTCACCGAAAATCGCCCGTAACAATCTTTCTTCCGCCGTCAATTCTTTTTCGCCTTTGGGCGCAACTTTTCCGACAAGGATATCGCCGCCCTGAACTTCCGTGCCGACAAGTACCAAGCCATCTTTATCCAGATTTTGCAGGACTTCTTCTCGGACATTGGGAATATCGCGGGTCAATTCTTCCGGTCCGAGTTTGGTATCAACCAAGTCGGCAATAAATTCTTCCATCGTAATCGATGTTAGGATATCTTCTTTCATCAACCTTTCGGAAACGACAAAGCCGTCTTCATAACCTAATCCGTTAAGAGAAGTATAGGCGACGACCAGGTTTTGGCCTAAAGCCAGCTGGCCGCGGTCAGTCGACGGACCATCAATAATAATTTCTCCTTTGCGTACCTTTTGCTTTCTTTCGACTTTCGGCCGTTGGTCAAAAGCGACGTCTTTATTGGTGCGAGCATATCTTTCAAGATTGTATTCATACTTCTTGCCGCTTTTTCCTTTCAAAATGATTTTTTGGCTGTCGACATAATCGACGACGGCTTCTTCCGGTGCAACGACCGTCCGGTTAAGCGACGTGCTGATTTTTTTCTCCATACCGGTACCGACAATTGGTGCCTGAGCTTTTACCAAAGGTACGGCTTGGCATTGCATGTGGGTGCCCATCAGGGCCCGGCTGGCATCATCATTTTGCAGGAAAGGAATGAGGGCCGCCGAAGCACCCACTACCTGGCGAGGAGAAATGTCGATGAAGTCCAGTTTTTCGACCGGCGTTTCGACGATATCGCCCTCATGGCGGCTGACTACCATCTCGGCCGTGATATAGTTATTTTTGTCAACGGCAGCATCGGGGGAAGTAATATAATATTGCTCTTCATCATCGGCCTGCAAATAAGCGATGTCGTTGGACAATTTGACTTTGGTTTTATTGCCGTTTTTTTCCTTAATCAATTTTCGGTAGGGTGTTTCCAGGAAGCCGTATTTATTGACTTGGGAATACAAAGCCATGTAAGTAACGACACCGATATTTGGTCCTTCCGGTGATCTAATCGGACAAATTCGGCCGTATTGAGATGAAGAGATATCGCGGATAGAGAATGACGCCCGTTCTTTTTCGATGCCGCCCGGGCCACCGACGGTTATCCGGCGCAAATTATCCAACTCCGACAGCGGATTAGTCTGATCGACGATCGTTGACAACTGACTCGTG
The DNA here is from genome assembly GCA_021787635.1 of bacterium. Taxonomy (GTDB): domain Bacteria; phylum Patescibacteriota; class Microgenomatia; order UBA1406; family GWC2-37-13; genus JAJYIQ01. The sequence continues at coordinate 14,936 of JAJYLO010000018.1, forward strand.
CGATAAAAAGAATTGATAGCGACGATAAGCGGTTTGGAATTGACGATTT
>JAJYLO010000019.1 GCA_021787635.1 bacterium
TAACGGTTCAGGCCGCTTGACCGACTTGTTGGCGGCTTTTATCATAAGGTTATGAGAAAAAAACTGGCCGTTATTTTATTTATACCGTTTCTTATTCCGGTTGCCAATCTCTGCAGCCGTTATATTACAGTTCGACAATTTCCAAAACGGTAATTGCTAAAACAATTCCGCAGCTGCCTGTGCCGTCTGCCGTGCCTACCGCCGTTATCAATAAGGGGACTTCCGAGCAGGTCGTAATCCTGTCAGGGATAAACGATTACCGCCGCGCAAAAGGTTTGCCGGCGGTACAGCCCGACGGGTACACCTGTGCTTTTGCCGCCGTACGCGCCCGAAATCGCCGGTAATTTCAGCCATGACGGGTTTACGAGCCGAATCAACAATCGTACACTGCCTTTATCCCGGCTATCATGAAGTTACGGAAAATCTGGCAGAAACAGATAATTATAAAAACGTCGTTAATATGTGGATTAATTCGCCCGGCCATGCCGCCAACATGGAAAAAGATACCCCTTATGTTTGCGTCGTCGTCAATGGCAAATACTTCGCCTACGAAGGCTGGAAACCTTAAAAACATCTTAAATCTTACGCCCTTCTTACGCCATTACTGTACGGCTATTAACAACCCGCTGTATCTTGTCTGCAATTAGAAGTTGGAAAAACAGAGAGGGGTGAAATTTATGAGCATATTAGTAATGATTTTATTGGGTCTTATCGCCGGCTGGCTTGCCTCGATGATTATCGGCACCAACAAGGGAACCCTGATGGATATTATTTTTGGTATAGTTGGCGCCATTATCGGCGGATTGATCATGAATTTTCTTGGCCAACCGGGGGTAACCGGTTTTAATCTGTACAGTATTGCCGTCTCTGTTATCGGCGCCGTTGTGCTAATCTGGATTGGCCGATTACTAAGGAGAGCATAAGGAGGTGGCTATTAAAAGATAACGATCTTGCGGGCGAATGATTTAGGTGATTTCATCGTTTTCCTGGCCTCCTTGACTGCCATCAGAGAAACTTATCTCCGGGTAAAAATTTATCTTCTTTCCAAACCATGGAGTAGGAAAATAACTGCCGGCCGGTATTTATCAATCGATAAAGTGGTGCTCGTTCCCGTACGTTTATTACCTGAACGAAGTTATTCGCTATCTGGAAGTGGTGAAATTAATCGGCTCAAACCAATAAATAGCCTGATAGATGGGGATAAACACCTCCTGTCGAAAAATTATCCCGTCTGGAGCGGGTGAAGGGAGTCGAACCCTCCGTCTTCTCCTTGGGAAGGAGACATTTAACCGCTAAACTACACCCGCTTTTTTCCTCCACTGCCGGTTTGGCCATATCGGTTTTAGACGACGCACCGGTGATGATGGCGACTTTATTTGTTAGTATTATGATGATATTTTACACCGTTTGTTTTTTGAATTAAACTGATTGTTTGTTTATCAATCAGATAGCGTTTGCCTGTTTTTTCCGGCGGTCCGTCGTCATATACTTTGCCTAAAAATGTGTGGCAATGATTGCAAAAAACTTTATTATCGGTTACTTTAATACTGGCGGTATTGATTACATCCCAAAAAGTCGGTTTGTCAAAACCGGCTTCGAATTTGGCACTGGAGGAAAAAAGCGGATAGTCACATTGTCGGCAGTGGTAAATACCTTTTCCGTTGTGATTACTGTCACCCATAAAAATATATTAATCGTAAATATTGGCGATGAGCGTAAGAAATGATGTAAGAAAAATGTAAGGCACCATTAACACTATCGAGGGATAACCAGCACATTGCCCGAAAAAATCAGACTCGGATTAGTTAAATGATTGGCCTGGGCGATGCGCACCCAGGCATAACCGTCGCCATAAGCTTCCTGTGCTATTTTCCACAGATAGTCGCCGTGCTGCACGGTATATTGGCTGCCGGTAATCGTAATCGGCGAGGTCGTCGCGGCCGCCGCCACTTGGCCTGTTGTCGGTGCTTTAAGTGCTAAGTTGGGTAAAACGATTTCCTGACCGACTTCAATCACGCTTGCATCGCTAATTTTATTAGCTTTAGCCAAGTCATAGGCGTTCCAGCCGGAACCGTAAGTCGCCTGCGCAATATTCCATAGATTATCACCGGCTTTGACGACATATTTTTTTTCCTCCGCTTTGTTGCTGCTAATATTTATATTAGCATTCTTGATGACGGTTTTGACTTCTGACGCTGTTTTTATCCGCTGGGCAATTGTTCCAAGATTGGAAGCGACAAGTTTATTTTTGATCAACGAGCCAGCTAATAGCAAAAAAACAACCAAAATGACGGTACCGCCGAGCAGAAAATAATTATATTTTTTCCTCAAAGTGGAAAAAACGAGGCTTTGATAATTAACAACTGAACTTTTTCTGGCCATATTGTGAAAGCGATTTATAATTTGAAAAAATTATATAGGTCAGCAATATCCAACGCAATGTGATTAAGTGTATCAATGTGTATAGAAGTGGAGAATTTTTTGCGGGGCCAAGGGGGCTCGAACCCCCAACCTCTTCCGTGACAGGGAAGCGCTCTAGCCAAATTGAGCTATGACCCCAATAGTTAATATTTTAGCATAGAAATTAATAAACGGGATAAATAATAGTTTATAATAGCAATATGAAAGGCGTTGATTTTTCCAATAAGACCGTTGCCCGGTTATTGCGTGATGTGGCGGCGGCCTACCTGCTCCAGAGTGAAAATCAGTTTAAGATCATTGCATATCAAAACGCCGCCGATACGATCGAGCACCTAAACCGGGAAATCAGTGATATCTGGCAAAATGGACAATTGGGTGAAGTGCCGACACTGGGTCAATCGATTGCCGGTTATCTGGACGAACTTTTCCGCACCAGCCATGTTCGACATTTTACCGAAGTGATGGGGAAGATCCCGGCACCGGTATTTGAACTGATAAAAGTGCCGACGATCGGTCCGAAAACCGCTTTCAAATTAGTTAATGCCCTTAATCTGAAAACGAGCTGTAATATATTAAACGACGTCAAGCAGGCGGCCGAGAAGGGGAGGATTGCTCTGATCGAAACCTTCGGTGAAAAATCGCAGGCGGAAATTTTAGAAGCTATTAGCCGTTACCAGCACAAAGCATCCCAGGCCGAGCGGATGGTCTTGCCGGTGGCATTCGGCTTGGCTGCCGACTATATTACTTACCTGAAACAACTGCTGGAAGTCAAGCGGGCCGATATGCTTGGATCGCTGCGGCGGATGCTGGCCACGATTGGAGATATCGATTTATTAGTCCAGGCCGATGATAAGGACAGTAAAACGATTATTGACCATTTCGTCAAGTACCCGAAAATTATCAAAGTGAATAATGCCGGCGGAAAAAAAGCTTCCGTTATCATTCGGCCGAATATTCGCGTTGATTTACGGATCCAAAATAAGGACGACTACGGTTCGATGCTCCAATATTTTACCGGTAGCAAAACCCATAACATTAATTTAAGGACTTATGCTCTACAGAAAGGTTGTTCATTATCAGAGTACGGTATTAAGCTTGGGGCAAATCAAAAATCAAAAATCAAAAATCAAAACCATAATTCAAATTTAAAAATTTACGAATTTAATACGGAAGAGAAATTCTACAATTTCTTAGATTTACAATACATTCCGCCGGAGATCAGGGAAGGAACAAATGAAATTGAACTAGCCAAAAAAAATAAATTACCGAAACTGGTCGAGTCAACCGACATTAAAGGCGACTTGCACACCCATTCATCTTACGATCTGAAACCGTCGCACGATTTGGGCGCCAATACTTTTACCGAAATGGTGGAAAAAGCAAAAGAACTGAATTATGATTATATTGGATTTTCCGAACATAATCCGAAGGTAAGTGATTTGACGAGTGGGGAGATAGTAGAAATTCTTAGGAAGAAACAGATTGAAATCGAGAAACTGGGAAATAAAGCGATTAAAATATTTAACGGGCTGGAAGTCGATATACAACCGACTGGCGATTTGGCAATTCCCACAGAAGCGATTAATTATCTTGATTATCTGATCGTTTCGATCCATAGTTCATTCGGTATGAGCCGAGGTGAGCAGACGGCCCGGGTCATGAAAGCGTTATCTTATCCCAAAGTCAGAATCCTCGGCCATCCGACCGGACGGCTATTGAATAAGCGAGAGGGATATGAGCTGGATTGGCCGGTGATTTTCCGGGAATGCGCCAGCCGAAATATCACTATCGAGATTAATGCCTATCCGATGCGGCTTGATCTGCCCGACAGTCTTGTCCGGCAAGGATTGGAATATGGTGTAAAATATATGATTGATACCGATTCCCACGGTGTAAGTGATATGGACAATATGTTTTATGGCGCGGCGGTCGCCCGACGCGGCTGCTGCCAGAAAAGTGATATAATGAATACATTAGCGTATGAAGATTTCAGAAAGTGGGTGATCAATAAATGAGTATAACTTTAATATTAATTGCCGTAGTCGTTTTAATCGTTCTTTATTTGGTGGCAATGTATAACGGATTTGTTGTCATGCGGCAGCGGATTATGGAGGCGTCATCGGGAATCGATGTCCAACTTAAGAGACGGGCCGATCTTATTCCTAATTTGGTGGAGACGGTCAAAGGCTATGCCAAACACGAAAAATCGGTTTTTGAAAATGTGACCAAAGCCAGAAGCGCTTTAATGTCGGCCAAAAGTTTGCCGGAAAAAGCGGAAGCAAATAATCAGGTATCGGCTGCCCTTAAATCATTATTTGCCGTCGCCGAAGCTTACCCGGATTTGAAAGCCAGTACTAATTTCCAGGAATTGCAGCAGCAATTGGCAGATACCGAAGACAAAGTCGCCTATTCACGGCAGTTTTACAACAGTAATGTCCTGGATTATAATGCCAAAATTCAGATGTTTCCGGGCAATTTAATGGCCGGCAGCATGGGATTTACGCCGTTCGATTTTTTTCAGGCAAAAGATGAGGAGAGGGAAAATGTAAAAGTGAAGTTTGAATAAGAACATGTCTTTATACGATCAGATTTCCGGTAATAAAGTCCGTACATTCCTGATCATGGCAATATTTATTGCTCTGATTTCGGGTTTCTTTTTTATTGTCGGTAAATATTTCGGGTCGCCCGTGCCGTATTTCACGATTGGTATTGTGTTTTCCCTGCTCTCGGCCATCGGTAGTTATTATTATTCCGATAAAATTGTTCTGATGACGACCGGAGCCAAACCGGCCGGTAAGAAGGAGTATTTTGATTTTTACACGGTGGCGGAAAATCTGGCGATCGCCGACGGGCTGCCGATGCCAAAGCTTTATGTCATTGATGACACGGCTCCCAACGCGTTTGCTACCGGACGCGATGCCAAACACGCGATCGTCGTCGCCACCACCGGTTTATTGGACCGGCTGGATCGGACCGAATTGGAAGGAGTGGTGGCGCACGAACTGTCGCATATCAAAAATTATGACATGTTATTATCAACCGTCGTGGCCGTTCTGGTCGGGACGATTGCGCTTGTGGCCGACTGGATCATGCGCAGCTTCTGGTGGGGCGGTTGGGGCCGCAGCCGGGATGATCGGGAAGACCGCAGCCCGCTTTTTTTTATTCTGTTTATCGTCGCTCTAATTGTGGCGCCGATCGTAGCCACTCTTATCCAGCTAGCCATCTCGCGCCGGCGGGAATATTTGGCGGATGCGAGCGGCGCCTTATTGACTCGCTATCCCGAAGGTCTGGCCCGGGCCTTGGAAAAAATCAGCCAGGACCCGCATATTCTGCATACCGCTACTTCGTCAACCGCCCATCTTTTTATTGTCAATCCGCTCCATAAAAAGGATTTGGCCAATTGGTTCACTTCCCTTTTCAGCACCCATCCGCCGATTGAAGAAAGAATAAAAATTTTAAGAAGCATGTGATATAGTTGACTGTGATGGCGGTGACGGTAATGGCATACCCGAGCCAAAGGAAAATTAAGGGAACAAGCCCAATGGATATCATGACTTGTTAGTTAGGGTGAAACCGCGACTCGCCATAAATGGCCGTCCCTATGCAGTTATTTATTCAATAGCTGTATATGGACGGCTTTTTATTTATGAACGTTCAGCCGTCCGGTAACCGCTTACCGAAGGAGTGGATATGCTGACAATGAGCACCAACAAGACATTGGTTGAGCCGGATCATAAATTAGTAGCTTGATAAGACCATCAGTATTGCCGGGAAATTGACCGAGCGATCGTTTCGATACTGACTTCCAACCATCATATCAATATCATCATTAATTCTTTCCAGTTGCCGTGGAATAAAGCCGGAATCGAAACGGGAATCAGACTGAGAACCAATGAGATGACGCGGTTCGGGATAGCGGAAAAGGAGATGGATACGGTTGCCAGATTTATCGCCGATATCGTTCTTAAAAGACGTGCTGCCGCCAAAGTCAAAGAAGCGGTATTGGAATTCAGAAGGTCTTTTCAACAAGTCTGTTACTGTTTTCCTTATGAATCAGGTACAATTGCAATATAATTATGTGCGCAATAGCGGGATTTTATGGTTTTCGGGACGATATGTTGATCAAAACTATTTCCAAGCAGCTGGCCCACCGCGGCCCGGACGGTGAGGGTTATTTTATTGAGGATAAAGTAACGTTGTTAAACCGCCGATTGGCGATTATCGACTTGAAAGGCGGCGACCAGCCGATTTACAACGAAGACCGTTCAATCGTGACCGTTTATAACGGCGAAATCTATAATTACCGTGAATTAAGAAAAGAGCTGGAAAAATGCGGCCATAAATTCAAAACCAACGCCGATACGGAAGTAATCGTTCATGGATTTGAGGAATGGGGCGAAAAATGTTTTGACCGGTATAACGGTATGTTCGCCATCGCTCTTTATTCGCGGAAAGAGAATAAATTGATCCTTGTGCGCGATCATTTTGGCATAAAGCCATTATATTATTCGTTGGTAAATGGTAAATTAATATTTTCTTCAGAAATCAAACCCATTTTCAATAGCGGATTGGTAAATAAGAAACCGAATGATCGGATTATCTATCGTTACCTCCGTTATCGTATTCACGACGACCAGAAGGAAACATTTTTCGAAAATATTTACAAGCTGCCGCCGGGGGAATTATTGGAAATTCGAAATTCGCAATTCGAATTTCGAAAATATACGAATTTGGAAGAGGATTTGTTAAAAGAAGTCGGGGTTGGTTGCGCCGTGCCTGCCGGTAGGCAGGACCGACCCGTACATAATAAGGATATCGCCCGTTTCCGCCGGGAACTCATAAAAGCCGTTACTTACCGTCTGATCGCCGACGTTCCGGTCGGAACCTGTTTGTCCGGCGGACTGGATTCCTCAACCATCGTTTCCATCGTCAATAAACTGTTAAACCAGCATGTCAAAGAAAGCCGATCAGTCGGGAGAAAGCAGAATTCGGTCTCGGCGGTTTTTCCCGGATTATCCAATGATGAGGAAATATATATCAATGAAGTTTTAAAGTCAAAAAGTTTAAAAAGCTTTAAAGTTAAGCCAACTCCGGAACAGTTTTTCGAAGAGATTCAGGATTTCATCCGAACGCAGGAAGAGCCGACGATCAGTACCGGGCCTTATGCCCAGTATAAGGTGATGGAAGAAGCAAAAAAGCATGTCAAGGTCCTTCTTGACGGGCAGGGTTCAGACGAAATGATGGCCGGCTACTTGCCATACTATTTTGTTTATTGGAAGCAATTGGTCAGGGAACGCCGGCATTGGCGGCTGGTAAAAGAATTGGTTTTTTCCGCCGATATCTGGATGAATTTCCTTAAAAATAAATTCAAAAAACCGGTGGCCGTCACTTCGCTATTGTCGGATACATTTGCCGAACGTTACGCCAAAGAAGCTTTTGTCATGGTCAATGATAATTTGAAAATAAGGCTGGTGGAGGACATTTTTCATAACAGTTTACCGTCACTCCTTCGTTATGAAGACCGCAATTCGATGCGCTTTTCGATCGAGGGCCGCGTCCCTTTCTTGGATTTTAATTTAGCGAAATTCATTTTCTCATTGAGCGACGAGGCGATTATCAATGACGGTTGGAACAAATTCATCCTCCGCCAGGCGACGACGGATTTGTTGCCGCCCTTCATCAACAGGCGGCGTAACAAGATCGGCTTTACCACCCCGGAATACGACTGGTTCATGCGGATGAAAAACCGGATTTATCACTTGTTTTTAAGCGAATCGTTTGCCAAGCGGAAATATTTCAACCAGCCGGAGGTATTAAAAGCATTCCAGCAGTTTATCGAAGGAAAAAACGACGACACGATGGTTTTCTGGCGGCTAATGAACGTGGAGATGTGGCTTCGCGAATTTTTTGATTCCAAACCAATTACGAATGACGGATTACGGATTAAGAAATTCAATAAAATAATTACGGTTGATGGAAAAAGATATGAACGATTGCCGATAAAGACCGATTTGTTTAAAAAGAATGACGATTATGTTAAAAAGATAGCCGATTATTCATTTCAATGTATTAAAACATTAAAATCAAATAGAAAATGGTTCGTAGTTGTTTCCGAAAAGGTTGTCGCTATCGCCCAGGGACGGTCGTATTTCATTTGGGATATCAAGCCGTCATTCTGGGCAAAAATCCTTTCCAAATACGTTACCCGGACACCGGCCGGCATCGGACTTGGCAGCCCATGGACGATGCAGCTTGCCGTTAACGAAGACGGTTTAGCGCGGATTTTATTCGCTTCGATCGTTTCCTTCGTCAGCAAACCTCTCGGGATAAAAGGCCTCTTTTACCGGTTAGTAAGCGGCAGCGTCGCCTCGATTGACGGGCCGACGGAATACTCTCTTTATCCTTCAAATGTTTCCGCCAAACTCGGACCGAAGGAGCCGCAGCGGGCTACGGAAAAAATACATAAGGAAATTTCAAATTTCAAATTTCAAATTTCAAATTTTTTAGGTGTTGTTATAATCGATGCCAACGATATCGGGCAGAAAGTGTTGGGGAATTCGACGCCTCTCTCGAGCGGTCTGGTGGAAAAGATTTTCAGGGATAATCCAATGGGTCAATCTAATGAACAGACTCCGCTTGTTATGGTACAATTAAAGGATGAAAAAGAGTAAACTGACTAAAGAAGAAATTCTCCATTTGGCCAAACTATCCAATCTTTCGCTTACCGACGAGGAGATCGAGAAATACCAAAAACAATTGGAAGAAACGGTCGAGTACGTCGAAAACCTGAACGAGCTGGATACAAGCAAAGTCGAGCCGACTTCCCAGACGACGGGATTAAACGATGTATTTTTTGCCGACGGTGAGAAAAATAAAAGAGGTTTATCACAGGATGAAGCGACAAAAAACGCCAAAAACAAAAAAGACGGTTATTTTGTCGTTAAAAGAATAATGTAGTATGGACCTACTCGGAAAATCATTATTGGAACTGAAACAACTGGTCGCTGATAAAAAAATAGCGGAAAAGGAAATTAATGATTACTTTTTAAAACGGATAAAGAAATACAACCCGCTGCTGAATGCATATCTGACTATCAATCAGAACATTAGAGGAATGCCATTAGCGGTCAAAGATAATTTCTGCACCAGAGGATTAAAAACCACGGCTTCATCTAAAGTCCTGGACAATTTTATTCCGCCATATGAATCGACCGTAACGCAAAGACTTATTAATAACGGTTTTTTTGCCATCGGCAAAACCAATATGGATGCTTGGGCACATGGTTCATCGACAGAAACATCCGATTACAGGCCTTCGCATAATCCCTGGGATTTATCGCGTTCGCCTGGTGGCTCGTCGGGAGGAACGGCCGCGGCAGTGAGTGCTTATTTGGCGCCGGGTGGTATTGGTTCAGAAACGGCCGGATCCATTCGGCAACCTGCCTCCTGGAGCGGAATTATTGGATTAAAACCAACCTTTGGTCGAGTATCCCGCTATGGCGTTATTGCGATGGGGTCATCGTTTGACTGTCCGGGACCGTTGACGCTAACGGTCAAAGATACCGCTTATTTACTGGGATTAATCGCCGGAAAAGATCAATATGACGCTACCAGTTCTCCAAAGGAGGTGCCTGATTATTTCCAATCTCTGACAATACCGAAAAAATACAAAATCGGTATTCCGGCCGATTATTTTGACGGCGTGGATAAAGAAACCGGCGGAAGAATCGAAGAAGCAGTAAAAATACTTAAGAAAATGGGGCATACTGTGACAAAGATAGAACTGGTCCACCCGAAATACGATATCTCGATATATACGATTTTGCAAAGAGCCGAAGTATCATCAAATTTATCTCGTTATGACGGTGTTCGTTACGGCAACGATCGGAGTTATTTCGGTATGGAAGCAAAAAGAAGGACCACGCTTGGGACATATACATTGTCTTATGGTTATTACGATGCTTACTATAAAAAGGCGCAAAAAGTAAGGACGCTTATCATTAACGACATGAAAAAAGCATTTTCCGAAGTTGATTTTATCGTTGCCCCGACCGCTCCGACCACCGCTTTGAAACTGGGCGAATTTGAAAAATATCCTTTTTTTGGTGAAGTTATGGATCAGCTAAATGAAGCGGCAGCTGTTGCCGGAACGCCGGCCATCAATTTACCGGTCGGTCTGGACAATAATAATATGCCTATTGGCATACAAATCATGGGAAATTATTTTGAAGAAGAAAAGATTTTGAATTTCGCCTACCAGTTCGAAATGGAAACAGATTTTTTCGGCGTAATCAAACGGGGAATTAACAATTTCAAAGATTAAACGACGTTATTTTAATGTTTTAATGCATTGAAATATGTTTAAACCAGTCATCGGTCTTGAGATTCATGTTGAACTAAAAACACAGTCGAAAATGTTTTGCCAGTGTTCAGCTAATTATTTTGGTAAAAAACCAAATACCAATACTTGTTCGGTATGTTTAGGATTACCGGGGGCTTTGCCGGTTCCCAATAAAAAGGCGGTTGAATGGGCGCAGCTTATCGGCAAAGCGTTAAACTGCCGTCTGAACCAAAATTCCAAATTCGACCGGAAGCATTATTTCTATCCGGATCTGCCGAAAGGTTATCAAATATCCCAGTATGATGAGCCTTTAAGTTTACAAGGATATGTGGAAATCAACCAAAAGAGATTCCGGATCCATCGCGTTCACCTTGAGGAAGATACCGGCAAACTGATTCATTCGGGCGCGGATACACTGGTGGACTTTAACCGCTCCGGTGTACCGCTGGTCGAAATCGTCACCGAGCCGGATTTCGACAATAGCGAAGACGTTAAGCGATTTTTAGAGGAGTTACATTCGATCATTCGGTATCTGGGCGTATCCGACGCCGATATGGAAAAGGGGTCGATGAGGATGGAACCCAATATTTCGCTAAAGCAAGAGGGACAAGCGGAATTGCCAAAATATAAAGTCGAAGTGAAAAATATCAATTCGTTTCGGTTCGTTAAGCAGGCCATTAAGTACGAACTAGAACGGCAGCAAGAAATATTGGACCGCGGAGAAACACCGGCACAAGAAACGCGGGGTTTTGACGAAAAAAAACAAAGCACCTATTTGCAACGCAGCAAAGAAGAAGCGCATGACTACCGCTACTTTCCCGAGCCGGATATTCCGCCGATGATATTTTCCCGGGAATATCTTGATTCAATCAAAGTACCGGAACTGCCGGCGGAGAAAATGGCAGGTTACATGAAGCTAGGGATAAAGGAACAAGACGCATTCGTTCTAACGCGTAATAAAAGTAATACTGATTTTTATGAAGTATTTACTGATGAAGTTAAAAAAAGAATTAAGAAAAAACATAAAGATATACAGGCCGATTTATATCAAAAAACAGCAAATTTTGTAATTAATAAAATTAAAACTTATTCCAATGTTCAGTCAGAGTTAATCAATATTTTTATGTCGGCATTATTACCAAAGGAAGTAGACGAACACAGATTAAACGAGGTGATAAAAAAAGTTATGTTATATAATAGACAGGCAATAGACGATTACCAAAAAGGTAAACAAAACTCTATTATGTTTTTGGTCGGGCAGGTAATGCGTGAAATGAAAGGTCAGGTCGACGCCAAAATTGTGCGCAAACAACTGGAAAATGAGCTCAAAAAAATATAAAATATATTATGTCCTTCGTTCACTTACACGTTCACACTGAATATTCCCTGTTGGATGGTATGTGCCGGGTCGGTGACGTATTGAAAAAGGCGAAGGATCTCGGCATGCCGGCGGTCGCCATTACCGATCACGGTTCACTGTATGGAGCGTTTAAGTTTTTTATCAAGGCCAAGGAGATCGGTATCAAGCCGATAATTGGAGTGGAAACGTATAAAGCCAAAAAATCGCGTTTTGACAAGCAGCCGGGCGTCGAACGCGATCAGTATCATCTGGTACTTCTGGCCAAAAATCTGACCGGCTATAAGAATTTATTACAGATTATTAGCATTGCTCACCTGGAGGGTTTCTATTACAAACCGAGGATAGATTTTGAACTATTGGAAAAATATTCCGACGGGCTGATTGGCCTGTCCGCCTGTCTGGCCGGCGAAATTCCGTCGCTCATTCTTAATAACCAGATCGGCGAAGCGGAAAAAGTGCTCCAAAAATATCTGGCAATATTCAAGGAAAATTTTTACCTGGAAATCCAGCGCCATCCGGATACTTCCGATCTCGATCGAGTTAACAACGAATTAATAAAATTATCGCGGAAGTTCGGCGTTTCCTTGGTTGCCACCAATGATGTCCATTACCTAAACAAAGAAGACGCCTATGCCCAGGAAATCCTGCTTTGTATCCAGACGCAGAGAAGCATTCTTGAGAAGAACCGGCCGCTATCGATGATCGATATTCCGGATTTTTATTTCAAGACAGCAGAGGAGATGGAATCACAGTTTCTTGACTTGCCGGAAGCAATCGACAATACTCTGAAGATTGCCGAACAATGCAATGTGGAAATCCCCCATGGCAAATTGATACTGCCGCAATATGACGTGCCGGATAAAATGACGGCGAAGGAATATCTGCGGAAGCTGGTCTATTCTCATTTGGATAAAGTCAAGGAGTATCCCAAAGCAGACGTCGGAAAAAGATTGGAATACGAACTCAATATCATTTCGAACAAAGGTTACAATAATTATTTTCTTTTCGTCTACGATTTCGTCAACTGGGCCAAGAATAATGAAATCGCCGTCGGACCAGGCCGGGGTTCGGCCGCCGGTTCATTAGTTTCTTATCTGCTTAACATTACCGGTATTAATCCGCTCGAATACAATCTGCCTTTTGAGCGTTTCCTAAATCCGGAGCGGCCGTCGCCGCCGGATATCGATATGGATTTTGCCGATACCCGCCGCGATGAAGTTATCGATTACATGAGAAAGCAGTACGGCGAGGAAAAAGTCGCCCAGGTCATTACCTTCGGGACAATGGAGGCCCGGATGGCCGTCCGCGATGTCGTCCGGGCACTCGGCATGTCTTATTCCCAAGGTGACCGGATCGCCAAAATGATCCCGCCGCCCAAGCAAGGGTTTCATATGAAACTGGCCGAGGCAATTGATACAACGCCGGTGCTGAAGCTGACTTACAATACGGAAAGCGATGTTAAAAAAGTGCTTGATATCGCCAAACGAGTGGAAGGTTTGCCCCGCCATGCCTCCGTCCATGCGGCGGCCGTCGTCATTGCCGACAAACCGTTGACGGAATATGTACCGCTCCAAAAGGAATCCAAGGAAGGGAAAATCATTACGCAATACGATATGTATTCCCTTGATCTGAACGTTTCGCCGGAAGCCGTCGGATTGATGAAGATGGACATTTTGGGTTTGCGTAATCTGACCATTCTCGAGGAAGCGCTGAAATATATCGAGGAAAACAAGAGCATCAAAATCGATATTGACCGTATTCCTAAGGACAATAAGAAGACTTTCGACCTCATTTCCAACGGTGAAACTGTCGGCGTATTCCAACTCGAGTCGGGTGGCATGCGGCGCCTGGCCAAAGATATGAAGGTATCGAAAATTTCCGACATTACGGCGGTTATCGCTTTATACCGACCCGGACCAATGGATCTGATTCCGGCATTCGTCGAAGGCAAAAAAAATTCCCGATCCGTTAAATATCTTCATCCCGATCTAAAACCGATTTTCGAGGAAACCTACGGCGTCCTCGTGTACCAGGAGCAGGTGCTGGAAATCGCCAACAAAATGGCCGGCTACAGTCTGGGAGAAGCTGATATTTTACGCCGGGCGATGGGAAAGAAGAAAAAAGAAATAATGATCAAGGAGCGGAAGAAATTCATCGACGGCGCCGTCGGGAAAGGTTATTCCAAGAAACTGGCGGAAAGCATTTTCGACTTCGTCGAACGGTTCGCCGCTTACGGTTTCAATAAATCTCATGCCGCCTCCTACGCGATTATTGCCTACTGGACAGCCTATGTCAAAGCCAATTATCCTGTCGAATTCATGACGGCCTTATTGTCGGCCGAGTTGCAGGGCGTGGCCGGACCGATGCGGGAAATCAAAATGTCTCAGGCGATCGAAGAGTGTCGGAGAATGGAAATCACTGTCTTGCCGCCGGATATCAATCGCTCACGCCATAGTTTCTCCATCGAAGGTAAAGCCATCCGTTTCGGTCTATCCGCCATTAAAAACGTCGGCGCCGCCGCGATCGAATCGATCA
>JAJYLO010000020.1 GCA_021787635.1 bacterium
GCAATCAAGAGGAAGTCTTCCGGCAATCTGTTCTGGTGACCACTTGAGACGCAGATGTTCCCGAACATACAAGAAGATTAATGGATCTTTCAGAGCGGCTTTTCTTCGTTGTACCATCAGTCTCTTTTTGGTTTTTTCCTGGGCGAGACAGGGAGTGTAGATCACTCCGTATTTGGTATTGCGTTTCAACTCCCGCGACAGAGTCGTATGGTTTCTTTGTAACCTTTTTCCGATTTCACGGATAGTCAATCCTTTTTCCTTCCACGCATACAGTTTTTCTCGCTCCAAAAGCGTCAGGTGATGATATTTTTTCATAGTGCACCGGGCTAACTTAAGATAGGTAATTTTACCTTAAGTGGTGCACTTCGTTTGCGAACCTACTGCGTATCGGATTTTTATTATTTCGCTGGGATGAAAAAAATATTAAATAGGGGTGGTGATTACCAATTTGTTCCAGGAATTGGTGTAAGGCAAGCAAATAACCTCATTTCTCTATGTATTGGCTATGGGTTGGAATGGTTAGCTATTATTGACGATGATCCGACAGAGGGAGGAAAAGAATCTAAGAAAAAATTTGATGAAATCAAAGATTTTGTTTTTGACTGTGATGAGGTTAAAACCAAAGAAAAAGTATTTGTTTTGCAAGAAGTAGTTGGTATTGAAAATATGTTTACATATGACGATCTTAAATTAATTAATACAACAGTTAGTAAGGTAGTAGACAAAACTAAAGCTGTGGGTAAAAATCGAAAAATTCTTTTTTCTAAAATATTTTTTGAGAAAGCTGAAAAAGGGGAAATAAAAAAGGAGAACCTTTCTAAACAGGCGTTAGATAATTTCGGTAAAGCTTTTGATTTCATTCAAATAGGCTTTTCGCTTTAAAATTTTACAATAATTTAACTTGAATAATTATGAACACTCAAAAACAACTGGGAAAAAACATAAAGAAATTCAGGGAAAAAGCTAATAAAACTCAAGAAGAACTAGCAGAGCAAGCCGGAATCCATGTCAGTTACATTTCGCGTATTGAAAGAGGAGTAGTCAATCCATCCTATGACGTACTTGAAGGTATCGCCAAAGCACTAAAGATAAAGATAGGAGATTTCTCACCCGTCTAATACTTTTTTGGCAAAAGCTTGCATGAGATTGGCTAAATCAACCGCTTGGTTATAAGTTGTATAGGGGTTCTTTTTCTGTAGACTTTTTAAAGCCGCAGAAATTAACCTTTCGCGGTTTTCTTCCATAATAACAAATTCAAACCTGCTTTTTGGGATTTTTTTATATACATTCTCAAAAATTCCTTTTTCGCTTAGCTCTTTTATTATGTCCCATGGTAAATCATCAAAACCTGAAGTTCCCATGCTACCAGTATAGCAGGTTCTAGAGGAATTTATCGAAGCGCAGAAAATCAAATATTTCCATAGCTAACCCGCTATTTTCAATTCTCCTCATAATCTCCCGACTATGTTTTTGAGATAGTATGTTGAGGCTACCTTCCCAAAGAACTTTTCGATCCAGAATGGCTAATTTCCGATGGTGATTACCCGTGCAAAGCAAAACCTGTATACCAACAGCTTCACACCATCTGATTGCTTCCTCCGATTGCGGCTCCATGAATTCATCATGTTCCCTGGGATCACGGGTGAAAATGTAGATTTTTACGCCTCTTTTTAGTAATTCTTGAAAAATGCGATCAAACGTTCCCATCCGTTCACTGGTAATAAACGGAGACTCAATAATGACTTCATTATTACAGTGGCCTAAATCATGGAGGAACGTTTGATAGAAGGTCTTTTCGTCAAAGAGTAGAGAACAGGTGGATAATAGGCTCATTTTAGCACCTCCTTAGGTTGAAAAACTTCCATCAACTTGCTAAAATGAGATAGGAGTTCGGGCAGGAGCGGTTCAAATATTTGTCCGTCTCCCGCTCACGAAGAATTGCTTTTTGTCTGTAGGTAGATTTTCTGGCTTTCTGCCAATTCTTCCGGACGGTTGATGCCGATACCGACATTTTTAAATTCCACTTCAAGGCCGGCCACTTTTTTACCCTGGTTATTAGCGATTGCCACCAGATCGGTCAGATAATATTCTCCGGTTACCGGCGATTTCTCAATTTTATTAATATTGTCTTTAAGAAACGAGTAATTAAAACAATAAAGGCCGGCGTTGATCTCCCTAATTTGCTTTTGGTCGGCAGCCGCGTCTTTTTCCTCGACGATCGCTTCGACATGTCCTGAAGCGTTACGAATTATCCGGCCATAACCGGTCGGATCAGGCACTTTGGTGGTCACAAGCGCAATGGCTGCCTGGTGTGTTTTATGATAACTGATTAAATCATTGGCGGTATCGATCGTATAAAACATCATGTGATCACCGTAACCGACCAAAACAAGCGAACCGCCGTCGGCAATTCCGTCCAGCTCCTCCAAACCGGCGGCGACGGCATGCGCCGTACCTAACTGGTCTGTCTGCTGAGCAAAGATAACGTCGTAATTTTTCAAGACTTCCCGGACACTGTCGGCAAAGGCGCCGACGACGACGACGACCGGCGACGCCACCTGAGATAAAAACTCCACTCCATAAAGAATCATTGGTTTATTCAAAAAGGGGATAGTAACCTTATTATTAGTCGTAGATTTGATCCGCGTCCCGCGACCGGCAGCCAATATTATTCCTGCTATCATAATTATTTATCCCAACCTTTGGGATGTTTTTTATACCACTTCACCAACGATTCGATACTGTCTTTAATGGTTCTTTCCGGCTGCCAACCGAGTAACTTTTTCGCTTTTTCGATTGAGGCAATTTTTTTAGCATCGTCGCCTTCCCGTGGCATGGTTTTTTTCAAGTCGAACTTCATACCGGTTACCTCTTGGACTTTATTGACGATTTCCAAGACCGAATCGCCATTACCCGTCCCGATATTAATCGTGTCGTTTTTTCCTCCCTTAAACAAATACTCCAATGCCTTAAGGTGAGCCAAATTAAGATCGACAACATTGATATAATCGCGGATCGGCGTTTTGTCCGGCGTCGGCACTTCCGGACAGGTCAGAAAAAAAGGCTCAATGTTCAAGGCGCCGCGGACGGCATTTTGAACAAGGAGCGTCGACGGTTTTTTGGAATCGCCGATTGCGCCATCATCGGAAGCACCACAGACATTGAAATAACGCAGGATGACAAAGTGTAAATTTTTCAATTTACCAAGCCACCCGATAATTTTTTCGGTCATTAATTTTGATTCTCCGTACGGCCCGGTCGGACTGGTCGGGTGCTTTTCGTCAATCGGAAAATAGGTCGTCTCTCCGTAAACAGCACACGTCGAAGAAAATATAATTTTATTGATATTGTATTTTAACAATGTATTTAACAGATTCTGCGAGCCGCAAACGTTATTGGAAAAATATTTGGCGGGATTTTTCATCGATTCATCAACTAAACAAAAAGCGGCATAATGGATGACAGCATCAATGTTTTTTTCCTCCTCGAAAAGGGGAGTCAGATCATGGCGGAGGTCAAATTCGTAATTGGTCAATTTGTCTTTCCCGAATTTGTCCTGAAGCAATTCCAGCGGCTGACGGTAACCGGTAGAAAAATTGTCAACAGCCACTACCTGATAACCGTTTTGCAATAACAAATATGTCGCGACCGAACCGATATATCCTCCGGCGCCGGTAACAAGGATTTTCTTCATAATATATATATTATATTGTAACAAACAAATCCGATCAATTTATCGGATTAAAACATTCTCCATTGACTGAAGTCGGTGAAACGGGTGCCAGTGAATTCTTTTTTCTGCCAGAAATATTCCGCCGAAAACGAGAAGGGAACCAAGGAAAAAATAAAGATTAGGATACTCGTGGACAAGCGGCATCGCCAAAAGAACGGCGGCGACCGGATCGATGTAGGTAAAGATGCCTGCTTCCTGGGCGGGCAATTTTTTCATCGCGTAATTGAAATAGTAATAGGCCAGGGCTGAACAGAAAAATACGCCAAAAATAATCCCGGTCCAGCCGGCCGGATTTAATTGGGTAAATGACCAGCGGTCCAGCTCCCGCATCATAAATGGCAAAAACGTCACTGCGCCCACCAAAAATTGAATACCTGTCAGTTGAAAAACGTCAACACGTCGCACCAGATCCTTATTCATTACCGTTTGGATGACATAGCCGAGCGTCGCTATCAAAAAAAACGCGTTGCCGACGACCGATCCCGTCAACCAATGGCCGCTCGCTGTCACAGGGGTCAGAATAATGACAAGGACACCGATAAAAGAAATCATCATTCCCCAAAACATCCGTCGACCGGCTGCTTCTTTCAAAAAAAATACCGAAGAAAAAAAAATAAATACCGGTGCGGACGATCCGATAACCGGTGCGTTGATACTTGGCGCTTTTTCCAAACCCAGGAAAAAAAAGGCGATATTGACGGAAATTCCGAAAAAACCGGACACGATTACGGCAAAGCAGTCTTTGGCCGATAATTTTCGCCAATGGGAAATTATTAATGGCACAAAAATCAGCCCGGCAAAAAAGAAACGGATAAAAGCAAGGGTAAACGGCGGAATATTGGTCAGAGCCAACTTGAAGATCGGCGATGCCGCACCCCAAATGACGTTGGTAATTATTAATGCCAGGATAGGGTTCATATCTTCTTTTTATTCAGATAGACAACCAGCTCGCCGATTACTCCCGTCATCACTATTTGCA
The DNA here is from genome assembly GCA_021787635.1 of bacterium. Lineage (GTDB taxonomy): Bacteria > Patescibacteriota > Microgenomatia > UBA1406 > GWC2-37-13 > JAJYIQ01. The sequence goes on from JAJYLO010000020.1 coordinate 4,713, forward strand.
AACCAACGATAATCAGCAGTACTCCCAATAGTAATGCCGGCCGGCGGTATAAAAGCATATTGAAAAAAATCCGTTCGATTGCCAGATATAAGGTTAACAAAAATCCGGTCAAAAACAAAATACCGCCGATTGTCCCGAAAAAATGGAGCGGTCTTTCCGAGAATCGGTAAATAAAATAGGCGGTGAAAGTATCAAAGATTCCGCCAACAAGCTTCCCCGACCCGAATTTTGACCGGCCATACAGACGTTGATGGTTGATCACCGGAATCTCCGTCACTGTAAACCCGCAATAATATGCCGCCAGAGGCAGGAACCGGAAATTATTGCCGTATAAGGAAATCTCTTCCAATATCTCTTTTCTAAACATCTTGTAACCGCAGTTAACATCGGTAAAAGGCGAATTAAGGAATATTTTCAGGAATTTTTTGGCCAGACCGGAATAAGTTTTTACCAAGAAATTATCCTGACGGTTAACTCTGGCGCCATTGACAAAATCGCAGCCTTTTTTAATTTTTTCATAAAACTCCGGCAGGTTTTGCGGATCATCTTGCAAATCACCATCCATAAAAACAATAATATTGCCCGTAGCATGCTCAATCCCGCTCTGGAGTGCCCTGCCCTTACCAAATTTTTTCCGATGTTTGATTATCTTAAGGCATGGAACTTTCCATTTGTAAATCGGCGGATTATCGGTCGAACCGTCGTCAACCGCCACAATTTCATAAGGCTCGTTAGTTTTACCAACCACTTTAATTAAATTTTTAATTAAAGTGGGAAGGCTATCTGCTTCGTTGTAAAACGGGATAATGATGCTGATCATATTTTCTTGAATACTTGTAATCCTTTATCCTGAAATATCAACTGAAAATTTTTATCGTGGACCAAATGGTTGTAAACGGGAATCAGGGTATTTTTTTCAGGATAATTATATATTTCGGTCAGTCGAATCACAATATAATCGGCCAAACGGTAGCGGTCGGAGAAAAGATAAAGATATCGCCGCGAACTGAAATGAGGCGCCACCTGGCCGGTAGCGGCGATTTTCAACGAATCGTCCTTTAAAATACCGGCCCAAAATGCCACTTCCTTATACGGTGCCTGCGGATATTTAAAAGGATGAATCTCCGCCTCGCGAGAATAGGGAAGCGGACTTTTAAAGTATGAAAAAATCAAGGTAAACACTATTATTGTCGCCGCGATTTTTTTCCCTCCTCGCAATGACATTAGTTTATTTGCCCCATAAATTGCCGAAATGAAAACAAACGGCTGGATAACCGACGTATAGTGATAAATCACATTTCTCATGTTCCAATCACTGGAAAGCAAATTAATGGCAAACTCCGGAGTCGCAATTAATAAGTGGATCGGTGACAAAAGTGACAGGAATCCTAACGGACCAAGAAGGTAGAAAAAATAAGTGAGCGTATCCCAGCGGAAAAGATATTTCGCTAAACTGAAGGGGTTACCGATTATGCCGGTAATAATACCTGTTGATGAATCGCCGAAATCACTGTAATAGCTTAGGGCAAAATGATGGCCGCCGCGGAAAAAGGGGATTATTACTGACATGGAAAGCTTAAACCAGACAATGCTTATTACCAACATCGCCAATGAATAAATCCGGCTACTCTTATTGTTTTTATTAAAAAATAAAACATATAGACTGAAAAAAGCTGTTGTCAACGCCACTTCTTCCTTCGATAAGATACTTAGAATAAAAAACAAAAAACTCCACCGGTATCTTTTTACCAGAAAGAAATAAAACATAAATAATAACAGGGTCGTAGCCAAAGTAACGGCATGGAAGTCGAAAATATTCGCCCGCTGCATCGGAGAGTAAAGTAAATAAGCGAGGGCAAAAATCAATGACAATAATTCTTTATATTTATTTTTTTGAAAAATAAATTGGGCGATTTTAAACACTGCCCATGCGCCGATACCCAAAATAATGGTTTGAATAACCAATAAAGTTTCCGTCCCGGCATGAATAAAATAAAAAGGGGCAAACGCCGCCATTAAAATATCATTATGGATCGCCATTCGTTTGATTTGAATACTGCTGTCCGGATCGGTCATTTCGAGAACTCGCGACCAATCATGGGTTTTAATCGCCTGATATGTGTTGTAAACCGTCTGGTTCATGATGCCCAGGTCATAATACGAGGCGTATAAAGTGCGGTAACGAAGGATGCTGAAAAAAGAGAAATAACCAATATAGGCTGCAATAAAGAGCCATAGAATTAAGGTAATTTTATGATTACTTATTGCCCGAATGATATTTTTCATGCACTTCCCGCAAACGGAAATTGGTGATGTGGGTATAAATTTGGGTGGTAGAAATATTCTTGTGGCCGAGCATTTCCTGGACCGACCGGAGATCAGCGCCGTGGGATAAGAGATCAGTCGCGTACGAATGTCGCAAAACATGTGGTCCGATCCGGAAAAGAATGCCGGCTTTTTTCCGGTATTTGTCGATCAGCCGCTCGATTGAGCGGGCTGATAAACGCAGTTTTTCGTCGGTCAATCCTCGTTCATCGCCCTTTGGACGAGGACCGGAATAGCGGATAAAAAGCGGCCGGTAAGGATCTTTGCGGCTCGCAAAATAACGCGTCAGCCAATTTTTGGCATGTTTCGATAAAAAAACCACCCGCGCCTTGCCGCCTTTGCCGATGACGCCAAACTCGCCGGCATCCATATTGACCTGGTCGCGGTTGAGGGAAACCAGCTCTGATACCCGCAAGCCGGTCGAGAAAAGCACCTCTAAAATGGCGCGGTCGCGCAAGCCAATAATGTCTTTAGTTTCCACCGACTGGAACAGTTTAGTCAGATCCTCCGGCGGTAAAAATTTTATATTCCTGTCCCGGGCTTTACCCAGCTCAATCATTTCCGGAGCGATAACGGTGATTTTCTGCCGGATCAAATAACGGAAAAAAGATCTTAAGGCCACCAGAAAATAATTTTGCGTCTGCCGTTTCAGGCTTCCCTTGTACGGATTTTTGTACTGGTGTGACAAAAAAAGGCGGAAATTCCGAATGTCTTCTTCGCTGATTTTTTCGACGCCGATATCCTCATGACCGTGAATTTTGCTCAAATAATCCTGGAAGAAATTTAGGTAGTAGCCATACATCCGTACCGATTTTATCGAAAGATTCCTGTCTAATTCACAATATTCCAAAAATCTTAAAACCGCTTCCTTAATGGTCATAGTGCCAGAGGGGAGACTTGAACTCCCACGCCTTATTCGGGCACAGGTTCCTAAAACCTGCGTGTATGCCAATTTCACCACTCTGGCTTAGACATAATAATTATAACATTTAAAGACGTCCTATTAGGAGGTATCCAAAGATAAATCCGCCAATATGGACGAAGTAGGCCACCCCGCCCTGGTTGACATCGAATGTCGCGAGCGCCCCCAGTCCGGAGAACGCTTGAATCAAAAACCAGGCCGGTAAATAAACAGTGTCTAAAATAATGATAAAAAATATCAGTGTTTGAGTCCGGCTGCGGCGGAAAAAGACAATGGAGCGTCCAACACGCCGGCAATCGCCCCGGGCGCTCCTCTCTAGTACTATGTTTCCCGACGAAAATAATATTTGTAGGAGTCCGGGTTCAACCAGTTGACGATCGGAAAATGCCGGCAGCGGACCAGATCGTGAATAGGAAAATAATGCTATAATCGAAAGAGTGGCAAAAAATATCCTGATTATTCTTTGCGGTTTGATGATTGGTTTTTCGGCCGTTTTTTTCACGGTAAAAAAAGCCCCTAATTTGTCTATTTATCCGTCTTTGGGAATCACCGGGCACGAAGTCATCGGTTTTCTGCCTTACTGGCTGTTGGACAAAGCCGATAAAAATTATAATCAATATTTAACGAATCTTACCTATTTCGGTCTGACGGTCGGGGCCGACGGCCATATAGTCAAACTGACCAATCCGGCCGAGGAGGATCCCGGCTGGTATACGCTGCGGACGAGTAAAGCGGACCGTTTTTTAAATGACGCAAAAAATAACGGCTTGCAATTATCACTTCTGGTCTTTAGCAGCAATGAAGACGATATTGGACAGCTCATTGCCGATCCGGTCAGTCATGCCGATAACCTGATTAATGATATCAATCCTCTTATGAAACAATACGGTTTTGCCGACCTTAATTTGGATATCGAAAGTACCAGACAGGCTTCGGCCGAAGCAAGAATGAATTTCACGGCATTTGCCAAAGAAATTAAAAAAAATCTGGAAACCAGAGGGTTGGGAACACTGACCGTCGATGCTAGTCCGATCGTCCTTATCAAGCCGTATTTAATTAATTTGAGCGATATTGGAAAAATCGCTGATCGGATTGTATTGATGACGTATGATTATCACTATCCCGGTTCGTATGTCACCGGCCCGGTCGCGCCGGTTGGCGGCGCCGGTATCGATGCGGAGTATGACAGCCGAACAGCTGTCGCCGAGGCCCTTAAAATCATGCCGCCGGATAAAATTATTCTCGGCGTACCCCTATACGGTTATGAGTGGGAAACAATCGGCGACACCGGCCGGTCAGCCATCATCCCCGGTACCGGATTAACCGCCAGCAGCCGCCGGGTAAGCGACTTTATCGATAAATGCGCCACCTGCAGTATTCAGCTCGACAGCTATGCCCAGGAGCATTATTTAATCTACAAGGATGAAAATACCGGCACCTATCATCAAATTTTTTATCCCGATGCGATGGCTACTGCCGAAAAAGTCAAACTGGTGAACGATTCCCGGATTGAAGGTATGGCCTTATGGGCGCTTGGTTATGAAGACGATAAGATATTGGAACCGCTGAAAAATTACCTTCATCCTTAATTAATTTCGAGGATTCTTACTTAACAATTACAGTTCTGGTGTTATCATCAAAAACCAATTTCTGTCCTTCTTCAATCGTTTGCAGTTGGCTGACATAATTTAAGTCGTTGTACCCAACCGTCGCCATCCCTCTTTTCACCGTTATCGTCACAATTGGCTGGTCCTTATCAATCGCCAGGGAAATTTCGCCGCTAATGGTAATTAGCAGATGAAGACTGCGGATCGAGAAGGGGACAGTGCCGTTTTTAGTATAGTCGGCCGTTCCCTGTTTCTGGTCGACGAGGAAATTGGTTGGCAGGGTTTGGACGAAATCGGTTTCCGTTTTGGGCGATAATTTCACCGAACCGATACCGGTAAAAACAACGGTCGCATTACCATTATCATTTGTCACTAAATTTTCTCCCTGCGCGATCGATACCGGCTGGTCGATTTTTGCCGGCGCCGTCGCTACCCGCGATTCCCAGAGGATATCACCGGTCATTGCCGTAATATTGCCGATAATCGATTCTTTCGGCGCCTCAGCGATCGAAAAATTATCGATTGTATTTTGTGCGATCGGGGAGAGAACGGGATTTTTATCGACGGCAAAACGGAAATAACCGACGGCAATTATACCGCCGATTAATATCGAAATAATTAACGAGAAAATGCTTTTCATGTCATAATGATAATACAATTTACAACAATAGAGTGAAAAACTAAATTCCAAGCATTACCTTTCAGCTTCCTTTCATTTTCAGCGCCTACATTATTTCTATGGAAAAGATTCACGTCTTTTTCGAAACCGGGGGACGACATCCGATCCGCGATACTCCACCAAGAGTATCACCCAAACAGGGGTAAAGGAAAGTTTTGTTTCCAATATTTTTTATACAACTCCAAATTATCGGCATGGTCGAAAGCGATTAGTTTTTTTGGCGGCAAATTATCCAAATCAAACCATTTCAACTCCGTTACTTCCTCGTCGCTATTTTTGACTTTTTTGACGATGCGGGCGATAAAAATAATATCCACGTTTTGCCGGTCCTCATGCGGCCGATCAGGGTTATCGTTAATTCGAAATAATTGCAGTGCGTCAATTTCCCAACCGGATTCTTCCATCGCTTCCCGTTTCACCGCCTGTATTAAATTTTCATTGCGCTCAAAAAAGCCGCCGATCAGTCCCCATTTTCCCGCTTCTAAAATTTTCCGGCCATTAAATGATCCTCTTTTTCCCAAAAGTACTTGATTGTCTTTAACAATAATGACATTAACAGTCACATGTCTTAAAGAAGTCTTTGTTCCATTTTCAAAAATACAGGCAATCATGAGAATATTTTACTTTAAGAGAGAATGAATTTGTCGAGGACATGCGCGACGCCGTTTTCCTCCTGGACACAGGTGATATAAATCTAGCATTTTGCACAACTTGAGAAAGGCGGTTTTTTGGACGCTTTTTTGGAAGCGATATCAAATCCGTACCAAACATTATTGTCTTTTCCCAAAATCAGTAAAATATTTTTAAATCAGCTTGTGATTATCCTCTCCAAACTCATCGCTGTTATTAGATTTAATTTTGCCGTACTGTCATTAATGTCAATTTTGGGGATATTAACAATATCGATATTTTTTAATTTTTAGAAATGGTAGGAACAATCATATGAAGGATCGGCCATCCCGTCAATTGTACAGAAATAGTTGACTTTTTTGACAATGTAGGGAATATTTAGAGTTGTCAATATCATCTAATCGCTCCACTTAATCTATTCCCGCTTCCCGGTAAGCTCTCTCCAATTTCCCATTTTTTAAAAAACCTAAGATTTTATTTCTTCTATACCTATCGGCACTCGACCACAAGGCGGAAAGTAGCTTTTTATATTCATCATCGGGAATATGTTCATGCATAGATATATCTATTTCTTCACCATATTTTTTTAATCTTTTTCGTTTTTCCGATAATTCCTCTGATATTTGTCTATTACGCCCTAATTCTGGATTTGAATCTAAATATTTTTTTCTTTCTTCAATTTTTTTTATCCCAATATCTAAAACGGTACCAAAAAAAGATAAACTAAAAAAGGCAGCTTCAGGCGAATCAAGTTCCCAACTCGCATTGGCGATGATGGAACCAAAACGTTCACCAAACGATGATCTCATAGCGACGTTTAAAATCGCACTAACACTCCGACTTCGTTTATTGTTATCCTCAATAGCGAAATTTCTATTGGTTGCTGTTTCATTTGTTAAATCGAGCATTTCTTTCCAATCCAGCTTTGGCACTAATGAAACTGCGTTATGCAGTAATGCCTGACCAAGCATTTCTCTTGCTTCAGAATCTCGATCCCAATAACGGGGAAGACGGCCTGTTATGGGCCCGGCCATATAAAATCCGCTTGCCTCGATTGTCATGCGGCTAGTATATCATATAAAAAGATGATTACTAGCTATTTTATGTTACAATTATCATACTTAAAATAATATGGCCAGAGTAGAAAGCGGGATTAAACCAGAAAAAATTAGCGCCATACCGAATTCGAACGGACCGCTTGCGGGCGCACCTCGTTTTGGACCCAATGGAGGAGAAGTAATGCATATTGAACACCAAAAAGACCTTAGTGGGGAAAAAATTGTTATGGTTGGAGTTGAAGATCCGCAAGAGGGAACGATAGATTTTAGGCCGATGGATGAAACTGATTTAAAACCTTTCATTGACCAGGAATTGGGAATATAAAGCTACCGAAAATTATTCAATTCATTGGTTGCCTGGCTTGCCTGGGTTTGGGAAATATATTTATTGTGTAACATCTCCTGAATCACTAAATCGGCGGTTTTAATTGCTTCGTTCTTGTGAGCGCTAAGATAACTTGGGGCATTAATTAACCCGAGAAGATAAGCTGACTGGGCTAAAGTGACATCTTTAGGTAAAGTAGTGAAATAATACTGACTGGCATTGCCAATGCCGTAATTTTGCTTTCCGTAGTAAATCGAATTGAGGTAAACTTCAAGAATCGTCTTTTTGGGATACATGGTAGTAATAACTACGGCCAGAATTTTTGTCAGGATATCAGTTTTCAAATTATCAACGTCGCTAAAATAGACGTTTTTAACAAGCTGTTCGGTAATGGTACTAGCTCCCTGTCTTTCACCGGTAACAAGCGTAAAGTAAATTGCCCGTATCGTACTTATTACATCAATGCCGGAATTACTGTAATAACGCCGGTCCTGGGAGGCGATCGCTGCCTCCGGAATGTAAAGATTCATTTCATCAATGCTGACGTATGAACCGTGTTTTGTTTTCAATAACAACTGCATCATTTGCGGCATTCCTTCCAGAAAACGGAAAGAGAAAAAGTAGGCTATCGCCGAGGCAATAAAAAGAAATAATAAAATAATAATGAAAACTTTTTTCATAAATACCTTATATTATAGCGCTAAAAAAATCGATAGGCGAATAAGCAGTGTGGTGTTAAAATTAGTTGTGTATGAAGGAAGCAAAAAGCTTTAACGATACGGTATGGGGATATTTGACAAAACAGGGGTTACTGAAAGTCCCGGCAGTAACGATTATCTTCTGGACAATCAAGCTTCTTTCAACAGCATTAGGGGAGTCAATCTCTGATTATCTAGTTCACACCATTAATCCTGTTTTCGCGGTTATCGGCGCGGCAATCTTTTTTAGCATTGCAATCATCATCCAGTTTTTTGCCAGAAGATATATTCCCTGGATCTACTGGCTGGCAGTTGTTATGGTCGCAATTTTTGGCACAATGACCGCTGATGTTGTCCATATTGTTTTAGGCGTGCCTTATCTTATTTCCACTATCTTTTTCACCATCGCTTTGGCGGTTATCTTTTTTGTTTGGTATAAAGTGGAAAAGACATTATCCATCCATAGCATTCGTACTCCCAGGCGGGAGATTTTTTACTGGGCAACGGTCGTTACCACCTTTGCTTTAGGGACGGCGACAGGCGACATGACGGCAATTACTTTTAATCTGGGTTATCTTACCTCCGGCATCCTTTTTGCCGTTCTTTTTATCCTGCCGCTTTTAACTTACCGGTTATTTAAAGCCGACGAAGTTTTAACTTTCTGGCTGGCGTATATTTTTACCCGGCCTCTTGGCGCTTCGTTTGCCGACTGGTTCGGGAGAACGCCTGACCTGGGCGGCATTGGATTTGGAACCGGGAGAACAAGCATCGTCTTGACAATCCTGATTGTAATTTTTGTCGGGTATCTTGCGCTTGCCGGTAAGGGCGGAAAAGATAGTCGACCGTTATAGTCCAAAACAAACGCTTCCGATACAACCCCACGGCAAATCCCCATCGAGGTACCATTTACCGTGGTATAGGACGATTCTGATTGTCTTTCCGGAGGGGATTTTGCAGATTCCGTAGTCGGCAGTTTTTTTCATTAACTGCGTACAGCCCCGGAATGCATAATAATTCTCAAAAGTGCTGTGCGCTTTTTTCAGTACAAAGTATTGGTTTATCGCGACTGACAAACCAAGGATAATGACGATTATCGATATGTCAAACCAAAATGAAAATGTCACCCCCTAATTTGTAACGTCAGCTTAAAAATCGTTGCCTCCAGGGATGATCTTTGGGTGGTATCCAGTTACTTTTGTGTTCCGTTAAGATAATCGGCGTTGATT
>JAJYLO010000021.1 GCA_021787635.1 bacterium
AAGAAACTAAAAAAAGGGACTGGTGACATGCAGAAAATGATTAGCAATTTTTATTCTATCGTTGATCGGGCAATGAAGAAAAACGTTATTCACAAGAATAAAGCTAACCGGTTAAAATCGAAAGTTAGGCGACTGGCCAAAAAATGAAGTACGCGATCAACCTTTTACCTAAAAAGGAAGCTTCCTTAGCGGAGCAGCTAATGTATTTTTCCCTTAATTATTTAAGGTATATTATTGTTATTACCCAGCTTGTGGTCATTGGTGTTTTTTTTTACCGCTTCCAAATTGATCAGAAAATCATCGATCTAAAAGATTCGGTTGATCAAAAAAAGGAAATTGTCCAGGTAGTCGATCCCCTTTTGACGGAGGCGGATATAATTACAAAAAGGACGATAAAAAGCGAAGACATTATCAAAGAGCAAACCCATTTTACCCAGATGGTGAATTATTTCCTCTCGGAGTTTCCCGAAAGCGCGACATTATCTGACTTTAAACTTAGAACAGATTCATTAACGATTACCGGCTCGACGACCGATCTATCGCAGTTGCAGGCTTTTTTAAGCGTCCTGAAAACGGAAAATAAATTTAAGAACGTTGATCTGTCAAGCATCAAAAAAACCGATTATGGTTATGATTTTGATATGAAATTGGCGGCATATGAATAAATCCACTTTAACCAATATCTTTACAAAAAAAACTAGCGATTACAGTTTTACGATCATGTTTTTTATTATATTTTCTCTTTTCATCGTTTTAGCTATTAAACCGTCACTGACAACCGCTACAGCGCTGAAAAAAGAACAAAGCGATTTGGAAATAGTCGACAACGCGTATGAAAACAAAATCATCGGCATTGCCAATATCCAGCAGGCGATGGAAGATAACCGTAACGATTTTCCGTTGTTGACCGAGGCGATCGCTTCCTATCCGAAAGTCAATAAAATGATCGAAGATATAAAATCGGCGGCCGACCAAAATTCGTTTGTAATAAAAAAAGCCAGCGTAGCCGATGTTGATTTGTTCGAAAAAAGCCAGCAAAATATTAAGCAAATTACTGTTTTAGTTGACGGTGAAGGCAGTTTCGACAACATTATGAAATTTACGCAATCGCTTTACAATCAACGGCGGTTGAAAACGATTCCTCAGATGGATATTACCCAGTTAAAAAATGGTACTGACAGCGCAACATTGAAAGTAACTTTAAGCATAGAAGGATATTATCTATGAACAAAAAAGAATTAATGCTATTGTCAATCGGTATATTTTTGACCGTCGTTGCTTGGCTTATTGCTGATATTTACCATGCCGCGACCGTGGAACAAGTAAAAGCCAAAGAGGAAATACCGGCGATAAAAAAATACGATCTCAGTAAAGATATTTTACAAATACTGAAAGAGAAAACCGAATAAATCATTATGACTTATTCCCAGCTTTATCTAAAAGATAGGTTCAAAGTACCGACCATTGCCACTCTGGTTTTTATTTTTGCCCTGATCGTCTTTTTTGCCCGTTTCTTTACGAAATCTTCATTGCCGTCGAGAGCCAGTAATGTTACTCTTAAAAGAGTAGAAGTGGTTAATTTATCTCCTTATCAAGCGGCAATTTATTGGCAAACCGATACCAAACAGGCGGGTTGGGTGATGCTCGGAGACAATGAAAATCAGATGAATCGGGTCTTTAATGATGAAAGGGATGTGAGTAACGATCGCAGTCTTTACACCAATCACTATGCCGTATTGAGAAATTTGAAAGATAATCACCAATATTTTTTTAAGCTTGTATCCAATAATCAATTGATCGGCGACAATGGTAAGGCGTTTACTTTCACCACCCCGGCCGGCAATTCACCTGTATCCAACTTAAGTCCGGCTTATGGAAAAGTAATAAAAAGCAACGATCAGCCACTGGCGAATGCCGTCGTCGTGGTTTCGTTTGACAATAATAGTCCTTTAGTTGCCCTTACCAAAGAAACCGGCGAATGGTTAGTATCGCTTAATTACGTCAAAACGACATCCGCCCGACAACCGGCGAAAATCGAAATAATAAGCGAAGACGGTGAGATGTCTACCGTTACCGCCGACTTATCGCACCTGTCACCGCTGCCGCAAACGATCGTGATGGGAAAAAATTACGATTTTACCGGAGGCGCGACTAATGTTCTGGCGGCGGAAACGACCGCATCGACAAAAAAAACTGTTTCCATTATTTATCCGCTAGAAAATGTGCCGGTACCGGGGACAATTCCAATAATCAAAGGGACGGCCATGCCCAACAGCGATGTTTCCATAACTATTCATTCCGAAAAAACTTATTCCGCCAGAGTGAAAAGCGACATTAATGGTAACTGGCAATATAATTTACCTGAACCGTTAGCATTCGGGCCGCATGAAGTAACGATCACCACCAGGGATGAGAATGGTAATGAAGTGACATTGAAAAGAGACTTCGTAATGCAGAATAACGTGTTAGGGGCCGCTACCAGTGCGCCTACCATTAGCGGGGCGCCGTTGATTACGGTTTCGCCCACAACTGCGCCACTGCCAACTTATTTACTGACCCCAACAGCGATGACGGTTAATACAGCGACTCCTTCGGCGCCGGTTTCGGGGACAAACGGATTTATCATGCCGGCAATAGGCGGCGCTTCATTAGTCATCGTCGGCATGGGGGTTATACTTGCATTCTGATGATCTGGTACGCTACAATAAAATTATGGAACCGCTAAGCCTGATAAGTTCATTAAATAAGATTAGTTTAGTCGCCTTTTTAATAACGCTCACTTTCATTATTTATCAGTTTTATCAGCTAAAAAAGGAGGTATCGACAAAAAGGAGCAAGCCGAATATTCCCGCTTTTAATGAGAAAGCATCGGTAGCGGCAAATTATACTAAAGTTCTTATTAATGAAAAAACCGTTGCCTCTTTTAAAAAACCAAACCGTCTGCCTTTGATTATCGGCGGCATTTTTTTAATCGTTTTTGGTATTGTTTTTTTTATTGGGGTGATGCATAAAAAAATTCCCAGTTTATCAAGCGGTACGGATAATAGCATCAGTCCGATGGTAAACTTGGTTGCTTCCAAAGGGATAGAAATCTTTGATGAAAATTGGTTGCCGCTCACCGATACGCAGTTGGCGACCATGTCGGCCGGAACAAAATTATATATTGGTCTAGCCACAATCGGGGAAACGGATATTGACCGCGCCCGTATTCGTATCAATTCCCAGGAGTGGACAACCGACGATATTACTTTGACTTTAAATAAAGAAAAAAATGTTTATTACCGGGAATATACAATCGCGAGCGGCCCCGCGACATTAAAAATTCAGGCCCAGTTACATTCGGTCGCCGATGGTTGGTTGGGAGATTAAGATTATGTCCAAATCGAAAATAACGACACTGGTTTTATTATTTATGACCGTTATATTGATCGCGGGAATATTGTTGGTGGGATATGTGATAACCCGTCCGCCGGAATCGACGTCGATGATCGCGCCGAAACAAACGAAAGCGCAAAGTATTACTTATAGCCGGTTGATTGCTTTTAACCAAGTGCCGTCGACGGCGACACCGATTGAGACACCAACCGAAACCCCAACACTATCGCCGACGGAGATATTATTAGCTAAAGCGATATCACCGACAACCGCAATCTCAACATTGGAAGCGGCCGTTTCGCCAACAATTATTCCGACTAAAACAACCAGCTTGCCCGAAACAGGAACAATTACCAACGGTCTTTTTATCTTCGCCGCCGCCGGTCTCATGATTTTCTTTTCCTTCCTTTTTTAAGGAGTGGGGGTCGGGGTGGGTTTGAGGCTTTCGCAGTTTTGCCGGGCGTTTAAATAGCAGTCGATATACTTATGGATAATAGTAAAATTTTTATCTGTTGGTATCAAGACCCACATTTCTTTATATGTCGGTGAATAATCGGGAACGTCAAAAAAATCTTCTGTCAAGACGACGGAATTTTGCTGGAAATTGTTTTTTAAAATAATATTTTTTCCAATGATTGCTGCTTGCTGATTGGTTATATCCCGTTTGACAACCTGGTTGACAAGCTGATAAAGCGCCTTCAACTGTGTTAATTTATGCTGCCTGGCCATAGCAATTATTTTATTTTTTACCGCCGCAATAACCAGTTGCTGCCGTTTTTCCCGGGCAAAATCGGTTCCTTCCTCTCCTTCGGCATGTCGGGAGCGGACAAAGTTCAGCGCCGTAACGCCATCCATATGAGTTATTCCTTTCGTGAATGAAATGGTTTCATACCGACAGGAATACTGTGGGTCGCCGCCGCACGGGTCATTTTCCTTTCCGGGAATAGGGAAAAGATGGTCAGTAAAGGAATTTTCTACATTGACGTCGACACCGCCTAAAAAATTGATCAGTTCTTCGAATTTGCTGAAATCGATAATTGCCGCGTATTGGATCGGCATACCAACGACAGCAGACAATTCTGTTTTGGCCATGTCCATGCCTCCATAAGCATAGGCGGAATTAATCTTGTCTTTGAGAGTATTGCTCCAGATATCACGGGGGATGGAAATAGTCGTCAGTCGGTTTGTTTGGAAATTATAACTGGCGACAATAATAGAATCCGACAGGTTAGGACCGTCATGGTTGCCGCCGCCGATCCCCAAAATCGCAGTGTTAACTTGACCATTATGAGTCTGTAGCGACCCGTTGGTAAAAAGAGTTTTGGCTAAAGAAATTTTCAGGGTCCCGGTGAGGAAATCGTAATATGGTTTGACATAAAAAAAGAGGCCGGTAAAAAAAATTACGATCAGTGTTAATAGCGACAACAGGATTTTTGTTTTCATGACCGACTGTTAACGATTATTTGGTAAAATTCAACCGGATCAAGCGAAGCATTGCCAATGAGAAAGCCGTTAATCTCGCCGGTCGCCGTATAAGACTTAATATCGGCGGGATCGACGCTACCGCCGTAAATAAAAACCGTATTGGCGGCGAGTTTCAATTTCTTTTTCATTTCAATTACCTGCTGGAGATTTTCATTATTGCCAGTACCGACGGCGTCCACCGGTTCATAAGCAATTATTTTAACTGCCGGGTGTATTTTATCTTTCAGACCACGGATACAAAGAATCGGTTCAATGTCGTGGGAACAGGCTTGGTCGATTTTCCGGCCGATCGTTTCCTCGATTTCGTGGAAAAAATGCCGGCGTTCGCTATGGCCAATAATGGAGTAATGGATTGTACTCTGCAGCATTTTTGCCGTGACTTCACCGGTATACGCCCCTTCATCAAACGGAGAAATATCCTGTGATCCAAGGAATATGTTTTTACGATTATTGAATCGATTCTTTAACAGAAATAAAAACGGGTAGGGAGCACAGATAATAATACGGATCTTATCATTATTCAGCTCAGTTTGAAGTACGGTATCAGCGCCGATCTTATCGCTAAATTCCTTGCTCCAATTGAGTGCCTGATCGGCCGTGATCCGCGCTTTCCAGTTGGCAATAAAATATTTCATATAGTTTGTCAATTGTTCTATAATTATAGTCTATGAAATCGACTCTATTCAACAGTTTAAACAACCAACAGAAAGAAGCCGTTCAGTATACTAAAGGTCCTTCAGTGATAATGGCCGGCGCCGGCAGCGGAAAAACGCGTGTTTTGGTATATAAAGTGTTGAACCTGATCGAAAACGAAAAAGCCGATCCGGGGCAGATCGTCATGATCACGTTTACCAATAAAGCCGCCAACGAGATGAAAGAACGAGTTCGCCTGAAGCTTGGTTACATTGGTACCTTTCATTCATGGTGCGCCCAAATTTTACGGCGGGAAGGGCCGCATATCGGGATCGATCACAATTTTGTCATTTATGATGATGATGACCAGCAAAGTTTGATAAAGTCGTTATTGAAGAAGATTGATGTCGGTAAACTAACGCCGGGTTACTTGCTGAACCGGATTTCGGCGGCGAAAAACCAATTGATTACTCCGGACCGGTATCTGGAATTATTTTCCGATCACCAAGCCGCCGAGGCGGCTAAAATTTATGCCGCTTATCAAAAAGCGTTAACCAAGAATAAAGCCGTTGATTTTGACGATTTGATCATGAAAACAGTCGAGTTATTCGTTAAACACCCGTTGTTATTGGCCAAATATCAGGATCGATACCGTTATCTGTTGGTTGATGAATTCCAGGATACCAATTATGCTCAATATACACTGGCAAGATTATTGGGAGAGAAATACCGGCAGGTAACGGCCGTCGGCGATTTTTCCCAGAGCATTTATTCCTGGCGCGGAGCGGATATCCGTAATTTGGAGAAATTCAAAGAGGATTTTCCGGAAACGAAGATTTTTCATCTTGAGGAGAATTACCGATCGACACAAAATATCCTTGATTTTGCATATAAGGTGATTTCCAAAAACCAAATGCATCCGATACTGGATTTATTTACGAGAAATATCAAGGGCGAGGAAATCACGATTTATGAAGCGGAGAATGAAGAGTATGAGGCAGTTTATGTTGCTTCCCAAATCAAAGAACTCGTTAGTCACGAGGATTATTCTCAAGTAGCCGTTTTGTACCGTACCAATGCTCAATCACGGGTCATCGAGGAAACATTTTTACACTACGGTCTTCCTTACGTGTTAGTCGGCGGCACCCGCTTTTACGAAAGGAAAGAGATTAAAGATGTTCTAAGTTATTTAAGGTTAATGGTTAATCCGGAAGATGAAGTGGCTATTGAAAGGATAAAAAAAATCGGCAAAAGAAAATGGGCGCAGTTTGCGGATTATTGTAAAAAAGAAAAGAAAACCGTTAAGGAAAAAAATACCGACCAGTTGATGGAGGAAATTCTTCAGGCGACCGGATATTTAAAGTTATATAATCCGGAGATTGAGGAAGATTATGCCCGACTGGAAAATATCAAGGAGCTGAAATCGGTGGCATTGACATTCCCGAAGTTGAACGACTTTTTGGAGCAGGTCGCTTTGGTGGAAGCAGAGTATTCCGAAGGCGAAAAGAAAGCACGGGGCAAGGACGGCGTTCGGCTAATGACTTTGCATCAGGCCAAAGGCCTGGAGTTTGCCGGCGTTTTTATCGTTGGAGTAGAGGAGGGAATTTTGCCGCATGCGCGGTCGCAGGATGACATCTTCCAACTGGAGGAAGAAAGAAGATTGTTTTATGTTGGCATTACCCGGGCAAAAAGGAAACTGTATGTCACTTTTGCCCGCCGGCGTTTCATCTTTGGTCGACGGGGAGAGGCGATGCGTTCGCGGTTTATCGGCGAAGAAGACCATTTTGCGGATATTGTATAAATCTCGAAGTAAAATTTTTCTTCCTCGATTTGATATAATGATTTTTATGGAACTACCAATAGCGGATAAGACCGGCAAAAAATTGACACCGAGCGAACTGGCGGGAAAAGGCGTTAATCGTATCGGAAATATCATTTTGGAATTTAAGGTTTATCTTCTTCACCTGACCGGATGCGTTCCCTTCCATCATTGGCGGCGGTTCGTATATCGTCTGGCCGGGGTGAAAATCGGACGGGGGACGACGATCCATATGGGTTCGAGTTTTTACGACCCGAAAAATATTCGGATCGGCAGCGATACGGTCATCGGCGAAAAAGCGGTTCTTGACGGCCGGGCACCGTTGACGATTGGCAGCCACGTGGCCATCGCTTCCGAAGTGATGATTTACAACTCCGAGCATGATATCAACGACGAATTTTTTCTCGCCCAGTGTGCTCCAGTGACGATTGAAGATTACGTCTTTATCGGTCCGCGGACAATCATTTTGCCCGGCGTCACTATAGGCAAAGGCGCTATAGTTGGTGCCGGCGCAGTAGTAACAAAAGATGTTCCCCCATCAGCGATTGTCGGCGGCACGCCGGCCAAAATCATCGGCGAAAGACGGAATAAAGAGCTTCATTACCAACTCGGTCGGGCACGCTGGTTCCGTTAATCCGCTATCCCTCTTAAATAGACTGCCTGCCAGGGCTGGTAGGCGGAGAAAAAGTCGGTATCGATCGTTAGTTTATTATCCTTATAAACTTTGTATTTAAAATCGGCTTTGCCGCCGGGAGCGGCAAAATCCACCTGTTTTACCACACCTGTTTTTAAAGTCGGATCATCCTGATAAATGGGAGGCGGTGCCGGGGTGACATCATAAAGGATAGGTGTCCCGATTTCCACCCGTCGGTCATCCTTCGTTCCGTAAAACTTGAAAGTGAGAATATTTTTTGTTTGGTCAACCTCGGTTTCGATAAGGAGGGAAGCCGGGGTGTCGTTTTTAATTTTCAAATCGACCGAAGGGGCAAAAACCGTGGCATCAAAACCCGGACCGGCGTCGTTTTCGTAATAACCGACGCGGTAGGCATGGGCGTGACGTTCGACGATCGGCAGTCCGGCATGCAAAGCGGCGCGAAACAAAGTTGTCGACACCTGGCAGACGCCACCGCCATCGCCAAGAACGGTTCTTCCACCTTTGATAATATATGCCTGTTCGTAACCGGTATCGGCAGAGATATCGCCGACAATATCATTAAAGGAAAAAACTTTACCTTTGGGGATCAGAATACCGTTAAATTTGGAAGCAGCAAGCAATATGTTATGAATTCTTCCGGGAATGGAACCGGAATAATCGGATTGTCCCTGGGCGATAAATTCCTCAATACCATAATTATTGGCTTGGGCCAAAGTAGTTTCCGGCTCGACCGGCTTGAACTGAAGAATGATAACTTTGTCTTCGGTTTTTTGTTTAAGACTTAGGATATTTTGTTTGAAATTATTCATGAACTGGTCTGATAAAAGCACATTTCCCAACGTTTCTTTGCGGAAGCTGGTGACTTTACCGTTTTCGAATTTGAATAGAGCGTTTTTGGCCGGTTGGTTATACCTATCCTCGCTGTCGTTGATAAACGTCTGTATAGGATCCAGATCGAAGTCAATTTGACTTTCGAAATCAAAACGCTGCCAATGAAAAAGGGCCGCTAACTGTTGGTAGATTCGGGAAGTAAGGTTTGTCGAACGACCGATTAGATAAGCATGGTCGGCGGTCACGTCGCCATTAAATGCCAATTGTAACTGGGAACCGGAAAAAGTTGCAATATATTCGTTTTGGTAAAGAACTCGGAAGCTGACTGATTGCAAAGAGGCGTCTTTTTTACGGAAATAATCTTCAATGTTTTTTTTCGTTTTTCCTTCTACCGATTGGTTATCGATGTAGACATTCGGATATATTTTTTGACGGAATCGTGCATTTTTATCGAATACAAAAAAGATAAGTACCGCGGCCGCGGAACAAATAAGCAATAATACAATTCCAATCAATTTTTTTGCTATCATATTCTTATGGATGATAATACCACAAATTCCACCTCGTTACCCATAGAAGATAAGCCGGTTGCGCACCAACCAATTTTTGAGTCTGTACCGGTAAATGACGATAAGCCTTCAGTTTTACCGGCCGAACCGGAGGAAGTCGCTCCCGAAGTCACTTCTGCCGCTCCCGAAGAGATAAATCAGGGAAGCGGTGTGCCGCCGGATTTACCGCCGCCTGTTTACGAAGATAATAAAAGCAAGTATTTTATCGTTATCGGCGGAGTAGTTTTATTTATTTTATTACTGATTTTTTTCTTCAAATTCATTTTTACCGGAAAAGTCGGGGCGAAAAACGTGACTCTGACTTACTGGGGGTTATGGGAAGATAAAACGGTATTTGATCCGCTAATTCAGCAATATCAACAACAAAATCCCGGTGTTAAAATCGATTACCAGGAAATGTCACCGACTGATTATCGTGATAAATTGCTTGCTCGCAGTAAGAATGGCCAGGGGCCGGATATTTTCCGTTTTCACAATACCTGGTTACCGGAAATAAAAGAACTCGCTTCACCTTTGCCGGCCAATATTATGACCAATGCCGAATTCGAAAAAACATTTTATAAAGTGGCGCAGAAGGATTTGAAAGTCGGTGATTATTATTATGGGCTGCCGTTGGAAATCGATGGTTTAGTATTGATTTATAACGACAGCTTGCTAAAAAAGGCCGGCATATCGTCCCCACCGGCGACGTGGGATGATTTGACCAATGACGTTGGTAAATTAACAGTCAGAGACACTTCGGGCAACCTGATTACGGCTGCTATCGCCATGGGGACGACGGGAAACGTGGAGCACTTTGGCGACATTTTTAGTCTGCTTCTGACTCAAAATGGCGGTGATATTACCAAGCTCGATGCCCAGGAGGCGGCCGGCGCCCTGGAAATTTACCGGAAATTCGCCGAGCCACAGCAGGCATTTTGGAACGATAATATGCCCGATTCGTTGACGGCATTTGTCCAGGAAAAAGTAGCAATGATCATTGCGCCCTCGTGGGAAGTTTTGTCGATCAAAGCGGCCAATCCTGATATTGCAGTCAAGGTTGCACCCGTACCAGCCGTTCCGGGAGCGCCGGCGATATCGATTGCTAACTATTGGGTTGAAGGCGTATCGCGTTTTAGTAAAAACCAGTTGGAGGCTTGGAAATTTTTACGTTTCTTAGTGAAAAAAGATTCTCTAACGCGGCTTTACGAAAATGAAAGTAAGGCCAAACTGTTTGGTGAGCCTTATTCGCGGGTCGACTTGGCATCGTTATTAATTCAAAATGATTATCTTGGACCGCTAATGAAAGAAGCGGATAATTTTGTTAGTGTTCCGGCGATTAACAGAACTTATGATAACGGATTAAATGATCAAATAGTCCAGTATATCGAAAACGCCATCAATTCTACGGCTCAGGGAGTGTCATATTCGGAAGCGTTGCAAACAGCTAAAACCGGTGTAGACCAAGTTATCAGCCAATACGAAAAATGATAAAACTGCCTTTTTTTAAAAAACCGAAAACGATTAAAAAATGGTATTTGGGTTTATTCCTGAAAGAGCGTGAGGGTATGGGGATAGCAATGGCTTGGGAAAACGGCCAAATGAAAATCGTCGAAAAAGAAAAATTTATTTATTCTGACGGCTGGAAAAATATTGTTCAGGATGTTGACGATTTGCTGGCCAGAATGGAGCAAAAATTGAAGAACCAGTTTACGGACACGATTTTTTTCGTCTACTCGCATTTCGTCGACGAAAAAACCAACGATATCAAAAAACCATATTTAATGCAAATTAAAGAATTGGTTAAATCGTTGGAATTGCGAGCATTAGGTTATATCGAATGTAATGAAGCCGTCGTCGCATTTTTGGAAAAACGGGAAGAAATGCCATTGACGGCGATTATTGCCGAACTGGATAAAACGCAAATCAGTGTTTTTGTCTATAAAGGTGGTCATGTCATTCATAAAAAAATCCTGGAGCGGACTCATAATTTAATAGATGATTTGCTGAAAAGCTTCGAACCGCTAAAAGGAAAAGTATTCTTACCGACACGGATCATTCTTTATAATTCCCAGGATCTGGATGATGAGTCCACAAAAATTCTGACTCATCGCTGGAGCGAAGATTACTTCGTTCAGATTCCTCGGGTGGAAGTGATAAAAGATGAAGAAGTAGTTGCCGGGCTCATGAATATATTTCAGAACCAGATTAATGATAGGGAAGTGGGTGTTACGGTCGAAGAAACAGTTCCGGCGACTAAAGAAGTGATGGGTTTTGTGGTGGGAGAAGATGTGGAAGAAAGGGTGGAAGATATTAAAACCGAAGTTAATGTCAAAGATAAAATTGCCCAACTTATTCCTAAAAATATTCATTTACAATTACCCTCTTTAAAAATATCAGGAAAGATTCCCTTAATTATCGGTTTGGTTATTATTTTATCGGCCTTATTTGCTGACCAGTATTTTCTTCATAAAGCTCAGCTGAAATTACTGCTCCCATCCCAATCGATAAACAAATCATTGTCGATTGATATTCCGGTGCGAATCGCCACTTTATCGGCTGATGTCATCAATTCGATCGTGACGACCGGCAGTAAGGAAATCGGCGACCCGGCCCGCGGTTCGGTCATTATTCGCAATTTCAGCAATCAGGATAAATTATTTTCTCAAGGGACAGTGATCTCGGCTAACGGGATTTCATTTACTCTCGATTCCGACGTGAAAGTCGCTTCCGCTTCATTATCTCCTGACGGTTCGTCTATGCTGTCTGGCGCCGGTAATGTGAAGGTGACGGCGACGACGATCGGCCCGGAAGGCAATTTAGACAAAGGGACTCGTTTTACCATCGAAGGACTGTCCAATACCACTTATTTTGCTGTTTCGGATTCGAGCTTTTCCGGCGGAACCAAGAAAGAAGCACAAACGGTGGCGGAAAAAGACACTGAAAACCTTAAAACGATGGCATTAAAACAAGCACCGATTCCGCAGACAAGAGACAGTCTTATTCCGTCGTTGACGAAAACCAGCCTGGAGAATCTAGTATTTAGCAAAGAGATCGGTGAAGAAGCGATCAGCATCAGTTTGAAAGCAAAAGTAGACAGCACTTATTATCTATACGATAAAGATGAGATGCTTGATAAGCTAAGTTCATTAATAAAGCCGGAGATACAATCGAATTATTCCGTGGATAAAAGATATATTAATTATCATATCGTTAATGCAAAAATATCCGGATCAACGGCAACGGTCAAAATAGATCTTAATGCGAAGGCGATGCAAAATATCAATACCAATGAAGTAATAAATATGATCAAAGGTAAAAGCCAGAGCAGTGTCGGCACATTGTTAAAAAACAATTATCAAATCCGCGGTTATGAAATAAACGTGAAGGAACCGCTGCCGTTTTTAAATAATTACCTGCCAATATTCAGCAAAAACATTACCCTAACAGTTTCCAGTTTTTGAATATGGCACTATATTATTATGTCAAGGGAATTGCTTCCCCCAAGAAAAAAATGGTTAGTTATTTTTCCTATATTTCGCTGATTATCGGTTCGTTGCTTTTGTTTTGGTCATTTTATCCCATTATTTCTTTTGAGATATACTCGCGGCTTTTTATCCAAAACAACATGCAGACGCCTATTCCCAAATCAGGTAGCGTTTCCTCCCTGGCCCAGGCCGGTTCGGTCCTCGGCAGTTTTAACATTTTTTCCAATAACCTGCGCGATTTTACCCAGGCGAATTTATGGTTTCCGACCAAACCGCAATCATCATTATCGACAAAGCCGGACGTTAAACAATACTATTTGTCGATTCCTAAATTGAATATAAATAATGCAACAGTCACAGTCGGCGGGGATGATCTGGCGAAAAGCTTGGTTCATTATCTGCCGCAATCGTTGCCGGGTGAGCCGGGGAATGTTGTTATTTTTGGCCATTCGACCCTGCCGCAGCTTTATAACCCGAAAGACTATAAGACTATATTTACCTACTTGCCATCACTGGAAAAAGGAGATAAAATTAATGTAACTATCGGCGATTTGGAATATACATATACAGTGTATGATA
The DNA here is from genome assembly GCA_021787635.1 of bacterium. Classification (GTDB taxonomy): domain Bacteria; phylum Patescibacteriota; class Microgenomatia; order UBA1406; family GWC2-37-13; genus JAJYIQ01. The sequence goes on from JAJYLO010000021.1 coordinate 13,414, forward strand.
TGTTTGTTATCAATCCTGACCAGGTATCAGTTTTGGACCAGCAAAGCGATAACTCTTATTTGACGCTTATTACCTGTGTCCCGCCCGGCACATGGTGGAAACGATTGGTGGTAAAGGCGAAATTGTCGACTTTATGACAGGAAAATAGGATTGCAGCGGCCTATAATATATGATAGAATTTCAGCCATGAAACAGAGCCTGCTGTCGCACTATTTTTTTAAGACGGTTTACCTCATAATTTCTTTCTTTATTGATGTTGGTGAACTGACGAAAAAAACGCTGCTTTTTCCCATACAGTGCATTATTTTTAGCCTCAAATTTAGGTCGAAAATGCCGAAAATAAAACTATCGTTTCCAGTAATAAAGATGCCAGCGATAAAATTGCCGATAGTCATGTTTCCAGTTATCAAATTACCCTCGGTCAGACTACCCTCAATTAAATTACCATTGATTAAGTTGCCAACATTTAAAGGGGCGGTGAAGCATATTTCCTTAAGACTCCGTTATTTTTCATTAGGCGTTTTACTGACAGTAATTGCCCTTTTTGCATTTCAGTTTTATCAATTTGTTGAGGCATTGCCCGATCCAGCCAATATCGGAAAAACCAATTATTCCCTTTCCACCCATATCTACGACCGCAACGGCAAGCTTCTTTATGAAATCTATCGTGACCAAAACAGAACCCCAATTGTCCTTAGTCAATTGCCCTCATATATTGGCGAAGCAACTGTCGCCATT
>JAJYLO010000022.1 GCA_021787635.1 bacterium
AATCAACGCCGATTATCTTAACGGAACACAAAAGTAACTGGATACCACCCAAAGATCATCCCTGGAGGCAACGATTTTTAAGCTGACGTTACAAATTAGGGGGTGACATTTTCATTTTGGTTTGACACGGTTTATTTTTCCAGTTCTATCCACTTAAATCTGATCCCTTTCTCTTCCCCCTTCTGTTCAAAGACCATCCGGTTAAAAGCAGGGTAGGGGGGAAAGAAACTGTCGGCTTCATACCGGCCCGAAACCAATGTAAGATACAGTTTATCGGCATAGGGGAGGACTTGCCGGTACACCTCTCCCCCACCGATAAAAAAAATTTCGCCGGGGGAGAGGCTTTTTGCAATTTTAATCGCTTCTTTTACCGAATGAACAACGATACAATCAGGTACCGAAAATTTGTCATTGCGGGTAATAATAATATTGGTCCGGTTTGACAACGGTTTGCCGAGCGATTCATAGGTTTTTCGTCCCATAATTACCGCATGACCCTGCGTTAATTGTTTAAACCGTTTTAAGTCGGCGGAAATATGCCACAAAAGTTTATTCCTTCTCCCCAACTCCCGGTTTTCGCCGATAGCAGCGATTATGGAAATTTTCATTCTTTAACTTCAAAAATATTTTTATTCTTCCCAAAATATCCTCCGGTAACGCTTAATTTTGCCTTTATCGGCGGATGCGGTTCATAACCGACCAGCTCGACATCGGCCGGCCGGAAATCGTCAATCAACTTAAAATCGCGGATAAATTTAATCTGCGGCAGCGGGTTCGGTTTCCGTTTTAACTGTTCTTTCACCTGGTCAATATGCATCTCATAAATATGGACATCACCAAAAGTATGAACAAACTCCCCCGGCCGGTAGCCGGTAATTTTGGCAATAATTAGCGTAAGTAATGCATAACTGGCGATGTTAAACGGCACGCCGAGAAAAATATCGGCGCTTCGCTGATATAACTGCAACGACAATCGTCCATTATTGACATTTAACTGATACATATTGTGACAGATGGGAAAATGGGACGTGTCTTTGTAGGTCGCCATCGTATACAAATATTCCGGATTCCAGGAAGTGACAATGGCATTGTGGCAGGCGGGATCGTCGACGATTTCGTTGATCGCCCATTTCAATTGATCGATCGTTCTTTTAGTTTTGGTTGGCCAACGCCGCCAAAGTTCGCCGTATATCCGCGGCAGATTCCCCCACTTTTGGGCAAACTTTTGGTCGGTATGGATCTTCTCGATGAATTCTTCCCGGCTAATTTTGACTTTTGAATTTTGAATTTTAAATTTTCTGTACGGGTAATCATCCCAAATATGCACATTATTATCGACGAGGTACTTAATATTCGACTGCCCCGACATGAACCAATAAAGCTCGTGCAGCACGCCTTTCCAGTAAACCCGTTTGGTCGTCAATAACGGAAATCCTTGCGACAAATCAAATCGCAGCTGCCGGCCGAAAACGGAAAAAGAGGCATCCCCCGTCCCCCGGTCTACTTTGCGGGAGCCGTGGTCAAGGATGTCCTGAAGAAGAGTTAAGTATTGGTATTCCGGATGTTTCATATTTGTTTTTCCCTCTTTTTCGTCGTCACTCGTCCACCCTGCCACTGGCCGCGATATTGAGTCCCACCTTCGACCTCGTGAAACTGGGCAAAAACAAACCGGCAACCCATTTCCAATGTTACCGGAATCGATCCCTCGTTTTTTAAACCGAAAGTCAACTTGCCGCAATACCCCGGTTGAGCGATGCCGGTCCGTAAAAACAGTCCGCTTCTGAATGTCGTTGTCCGGGGAATAAATGTCGCACAAAGACTAAGCGATAAATTAACTTTTTCAATCGTTGTTGCTAAATAAAATTCTCCCGGTTTAATCGTAAATTGTTTTTTGTTGGTATTGGCGACCAGTTCGACTTTCGGAGTTTCGCGGTGGGTCACGCCCAAAAAGGCTTTGCCCGAGATTTTGTACAGTTCACCCAAACGGAGATCGAAACCGGCGCCTTCCGGTGTCGTCAACTCCCGCTTAGCCAATCCTTCAACCAGTTTTTTTGTTTTAACCAACTGTAATAATTTTTTGGGTCCAAGAATCATATTATTTCTGCATTATAGCATTTTTCAGCTCCTGGTATATGCTCCCGATAAAATACAACGACCCGGTAATAACCAACGGGTGGCCGTCAACTTTTAGCAAATCAAGAAGGTGCCGGTCATTGGCAATTATCTTATAGTGCTTATGTCCCAACTGTTCAATGATTTTCACTATTTTGGCAGTATTGACCGATTGGTGCAATAAATCTTGGCCGGCTAATTGAAAGTCGGTAACATAAATTTTTCGGGCCGGCGGCACAATATAGCGCAACATCCCCCGCAGTGTCGATACCTGGTCTTTGCTGCGGGAAAAGCTAAGGAGAAAATCAAAAGTTTGCCCGGGGTAAATTTTTTTCAACGATTCGGTAAACGCTTTCATTTTTTGCGGATTATGAGCGCCGTCGATAATTATCTGCCGGTATTTTGTTTTATAAACTTCGAACCGGCCGGGAAACCGGGCGCAAGAAAGTACCTGGTCGGTGACGATTTTGTCATAGGCGTAATGGTGCTTCTTACTTAATAGGTAGACTGCTGCCAGGGCCAGACTGGCATTTTCTTTCTGGTAATCCCCTACCAGACTCAACTGTAAGTTTTTATTTATTTGAACGACGTGCAGTTTGGCATCTTGTTTTTTGGCTGCCTGTTCAAAAACCTTCATAACCGGGGATTTTTGTCCGATGGTGACGACTTCATTTCCCTTTTGAATAATGCCTGCTTTTTGCGCCGCAATCGCTGACAATGTCTTTCCCAATATCCACTGATGATCCAGGCCGATCCGGGTGATAACCGCCAACTTGTCGGGGTTGCCGACAACATTTGTCCCGTCATATAGACCGCCGAGTCCTGTTTCCATGACACAAAAATCAACCTTTTCCTGCCAAAAATAATAAAAGGTAAAAGCGGTCAGGATTTCAAAATAAGTCAGTCTCCCCCACTCTGTTTCCTTGGCTTTTTCGATGGTTGGTCGGATCTTCTGAAACGTGGCGACAAATTTCTCTTGAGAAATAAACTGATTATTTATCTGAAATCTTTCTCGGATATCGACCAAATGCGGTGATACTTGCAGACCGGTTTTAAACCCGTGCGCTTTTAATAAAATACTGATTAGGTAAGAAGTCGACCCTTTGCCCGACGTTCCGGCGACATGGACGACACGCAGCTTTTCCTGCGGATTATTCAATAATTTGAGCAAATATTTTGTCCGGTAAATCCCCTTGATGCCGGAGAATTTCAGGCTGGTCCGCTCCGGAATAAAAGTATATAAATAGTTGAGAAGTTGTTGGTAGGAATGCATTGCTGTATTATTAAACTCTATCCATTTCCTCAACGACAAACGCCCCATCCTCCTTAAACTTCACCGTATATACTGGTAATCCTTTCGCTTTCTCCCTAATTGTTTCATAAAAATATTCATCGCTCGTTTCGGATAAAGCCTCATACAGCCATTCTTCATCCGTGCCCGGAAAAAGCTCTACCGCCTTTTTTTCGACCAATTCCCGGATCAATTCCCGATTCCGCCGGTTGACCAATGTTTGGTGATAAATATCAAGATGAACTTTTACCAGCCCTTCGGCCGTTTCTACCCTGCAAACGGCGGGAATGGTATAGTTGCCTTCTATCTGGACCACTGCCCCGCTGTATTCAATCTCGTCTAGACTGGGAAAATTGGCGGTAAACATTTTGTCAAATTCTTTATCGCTGATTTTAAATCCGTATTCTTCAGCGGCTTTGCGGACGATTACCTGTTGAGAACCAGATTCCTTATCTTCCGTCACTTTTATCCGGTTGTCAAGAACAATCTGCTGGATTTGGAATTTACTAAGCATCAATGACATAATGCAGATATTATAATACATCATTATGCTATAATTAGACCTTATGACTGAGGCTAAAATGGATGCTGCAAAACTTATCCCCGGGTACACTAACGTTATCAAAACCTTATTAACCGGTGCCGACTGGAATAAAAAATTAACCGTCAAAAATAATTGGGAAAGTGCGGACAGGTTATCCAGGTTACTTGTTGATGCCGAAGACGGCATGGGTTACTGCATCGATGAAAGAAAAATTCTTGGCCAGAAAAAGGATCTTAAACCGGGCTTTGTCGGCGGCGCTACCGGCTGGATGGTTCTTTTTATGTCGACCGGAAAATCTTTTGCGGAAGCCGTTAGGCTTACCGGTCAACTTTACCAGGAAAGACATTGGCGTCAAATGGAAGGCCATATCGACAACCATCATGGTCATATCACCGATCCCCATGAATTGGCCAAACGGACGGAAGGATGCGGATTTCTTGGCGTCTGGCAAAATGTTTTTCAAGTCATGAAGCAGTCACTGCAGGAAGAATTGCACGGCCAAATGGATTTTGCCGACAACATTGAACCGAAAACCAGCACCGATTTCATAAATGCGGTCAGGGAAAATGGTGGCAATATAGTCCCTCTGACCGGCCATCATAAAGCCGGCGAAGCGGCTGTCGCTATCAATCTGGTTCCTGGAAAAACCCTCGACCGGACTGCCCTCTTTGATACCGACCCCGCTTTCCTTTGGGACGCCTGGAAAAGCACCGATACCCAGACACTGGACACATTTAATTCTTTAGCCAAAACTAATCTGACCGGTGAAGGTTTTTTCAAACTGCAGGCATCGTTGCATTTGGCGACCGGTTTTTTCCTCGATGCGCTTAAAGGCGACAGCACCCCCAATCTGGTAATCATTAACCCGCCGCCAAAACAATAATCTTCTTTCATCCTCTGCTACAATAATAATATGTCTAAAACTGTCTATGTTTATGACCCGACTACCGTTGACAAACAATCCCAGGTCCGCGGCGTCGGCCGTTACTTACAAATATTGAAAGAAAACTTTCCCGAATTTCGTTTTACCAATGATCTATCATCTATCATCCATTATCCATCATCTATTTTCGTTAACCCCTTTTTCAACTTCCTCTCCCCACCGCCGACAACAAAACGGGTAACCCAAAAACAAGCCGCCGTCATCCATGATCTGATTCCCTTAAAATACCCTAACTATTTCCCGATGGGATTAAAAGGTAAATTCAATGTTTGGTTAAACAAACTAGCCTTAAAAAACTACGAGACGATCATTACTGTCTCTGAAACGGTGAAGAAAGATATTGTGCGTATGCTTGGAGTTAATGAAAACAAAGTAAGGGTTGTTTATCATTGCTTGCCGCGTGTTTTTGTTAATTCGCAACCCGCAACCTGCCTGCCGGCAGACAGGTTGCGAATTACGAATTATTGCATGTATGTCGGTGACGCCACTTGGAACAAAAATCTGGTCAACCTTGCCAAAGCGATTAAAATTATTAACGCTACATGTGTATTTGTTGGTCGAGTTTTTCAGCAATTTAACTATTCAACGATCCAACAGTTAAACAATCCTTGGCAGAAAGAATTAAAGCAATTTTTTCAAGAAGTAAACGGCGACAAGCGGTTCGTTTTTGCCGGTTATGTCAGTGATTCCGATCTGATCAAACTTTACCAACAAGCAGTAGTAAACATCTTGCCTTCACGCGATGAAGGTTTTGGGTTTTCATGGCTGGAAGCGGCTTCACAACGCTGCCCAACGGTCGTAAACAGCATTCCCGTTTTTCACGAAATTGCCGCCGACTCGGCCGTTTTTTGCGACTCCAATAATATTCATGATCTTGCCAATGCGATTGGAGAGCTCTATTTTAATAGAAATACTCGAAACAATTGGAGTGGTAAAGCGTATGAACGAAGCCGTTTTTTTTCCGCCGAAAGATTTAAGAAAGATTGTCTTAGAGCCTTAGAAGCTTTTTAGCATTGATTGTTGTTATATCAATTACGCTATTAACCGACTGGTTGATTAGCCGGCCGACAAACTCGGCGATAAGCGGTAAATTTTTCGGCTCGTTGGGATAAAGTTTTTGAGAACGCAACGGTTCCGGTAAAAGAAACGGTGAATCTGTTTCGAGAACAAGCATTGTCGGTGGTACTTTTTTAATAAATACTTGCTTTTCGCGGTTATAAGTGACATCGCCGTCAACGCCGATGTAAATATTGTGCCTTAGGGCAAAATCTAATAACTCCCCGTCGGGTTCACAGCAATGAAATACCGTGTGGCCGGCTAATTTTTTATCCCATTTCTCGGCTAGGACGGAAAGTATATCCGTTTTGGCTTCGCGGTTATGCAAAATTAAACTTTTATCGTATTCGATAGCTAAAACAATTTGGGATTTCAAATATTCTTTTTGCAATTCGACAAACGATTCCCCGACTTTATAATCAGCATATTTCGTCTCCCGGTAAATATGCCGGTCAATCCCCACTTCGCCGATCGCCACCACTTTTTTATTTGGTAATAAGGAGTCAAAATTTTTTCTCAAGTCAGTTGTTTGAGCAAGGGAGTGGCGACGTGACTCCTCGAATTCCGAGAATGAACGAGGAACGACTGGTCCCGACTTTAGTCGGGATGCGAGTTGATCCTGAGATAAAAATTTTAACGACTGGTTATAAATCTCAAATATGTGATGCGGGTGAATTCCCACCGCCGCATATACACCTTCATATTTTTCCGCTATTTCCACCGATTTCTGCGATGAAACATAATCGGTCCCGGGGACAAGCATATAATTTACCCCGAATTCTTTGGCCCGTCCAACAACATCATTAACTTGACCGCTAAACCGCTTGAAATTCAAATGGCAATGAGTATCGAACATCTTGATTTATTTTAATATATGTTACACTATTGGTATGACGATCTTCATCGGTGCCGACCACCGGGGGTTCGAAATGAAAAATAAACTGATCGAATATCTTCAGGAAAAAAATATCCGCGTCGAGGACATGGGCAATTACCAGTACGATCCGCTCGATGATAATCCCGATTTTGGCCAGAAAGTAGCCCAGGCCGTCCTTCAGAACCTCGATAATCACCGCGGAATTGTTATTTGCGGCTCGGGTATCGGCGTCAGCATCGCCGCCAACCGCTTTAAAGGGATTCGCTGTGCTCTCGGTTTTGACGAAAACCAGGTCCAGCACGGAGTGGAAAACGACTACATCAATGTCCTGGCCATTCCGGCAGAATATATGGACCTGGAAAAAACCCAACGGTTAATCAACGCTTTCCTGTCGGCTAAACAAAAAGATGATGAAAAATACGTCAGGCGGATGAAGAAATTGGATACGGTTTGAATTTAGATCGTCACTAACTCCAATTTTTGACCGGCAGAAAAATGATCATCGAGGAATAGTTTGACTAAATCATGGTAGCGCTGGCTGTAGTCGGTGACGAAATATTGCCGTTTTCCCTCTTTCCCTAGCTTCTTGTCGATCACCTGGTGCCGGGCCAGGTATTTTTTCAATTTTGCCGCCACCACTTCTCCTTCCGATACTACCCAGACGGCCGGGCCGGCGATTTTTTTTACCGCTTCTTTTATCAGCTCATAATGTGTACAACCAAGAATCAGGCTGTCAATATTGGCATCGACTAACGGTGTCAGATAACGGCGCAATATCGCTTCCAAAAACGGTCCACTCGTCTCCCCTTCTTCGATAAATGGTACCAAAAGCGGCCCGGCCTGCTGGAGCACTTCTATTTCTTCATTGATTTTTTTGATTTCCCGGACAAAACTGCCGGAATTGACCGTCGCCCAGGTAGCAATAATTCCCACCCGCCGGGCATTATTTTCTGTTACTGCCTCGACCGACGGCAGCACGATTCCCAACACCCGCCGATCTGGATAACGGGCCGGCAGATACTCCTGCTGCAATCGCCGCAAGGCATTGGTACTGGCAGTATTGCACGCCAAAATCACCAGTTGACAATCTTTTTTCAGTAAAAAATCCACTGCCTGTCTGGTGAATTCGTAGATAACCGCCGGCGACCGGCCGCCATAAGGCACCCGGGCATTATCACCCAAATAAATGTAGTCATACTGCGGCAGCGTTTTCAACAGCTCTTTAAAGATAGTTAATCCGCCCAAGCCGGAATCAAAAACGCCGATATTCATTATAAAATTATAACATGAGGACAATATCTATCGGCACTTCCAGCTGGTTCACCGGCGAAGTTTTCGAAATATTAAAAGAGTATGAGATTGTTTTAGTTTTATCTGACAGCCCCAAAAAGCCGAAAACGCCCAAACCCTGAAAACTTTGCTTAAAGCTTGATCTGATATTTGCCTTCACTGTTTTTTTCGACGGTGCCTTTCAGCTCAAGCAGGGACAATGTATTGAGAACTGATTCGACGGCCAAATGCGACTGCTCGGCGATCTCGTCAGTCGTCTTGGCCGCGCTTTCAAGCAAATCAAAAATGATTTTTTCGTCTTCGGGTAAATCAACTGTCATTTCCTGTTTTTTCCGCGGCGACATCTTTAAACCAAACTCGGCCATTATATCTTCAACGCTTGTCACTAATCTCGCCCCTTCTTTAATAAGTAAGTTCGGTGCGGCGGACATGGCGGAAGTAATCGGCGACGGCGGGGCAAAAACGTCTTTTCCCTGCTCGGCCGCATAGCGGGCGGTAATGAGACTGCCCGAATCTTTTGCTCCTTCCACCACTAACACTCCTTTCGCCAACCCGGAAATCAACCGGTTGCGGGCGATAAACAAACCCGGTAAAACTGTATGCCCCGGCGGAAACTCGGACGCGATCAAACCGCCGCTATTGATGATCTGCCAATATAACCTAGTATTTATCGCCGGGTAAATAATATCAACTCCACAGCCCAAAACAGCTACGGTTTGCTGCCCGGCATCAAGAGCTGCCTGGTGGGCAATGGCATCAATTCCCATGGCCAGGCCAGAAACGATGATGAAACCGGCCTCTGCCAGTTCGGAGGCAAATTTACGGGCAACCTGAACACCATACGGCGTCGGCATCCGCGTCCCGACGATGGCAAAAAAAATTAGAGAATCTGGTGGAGGCGAAAAAACCTGTTTCGAGCTTTTTAAGGAGCCGACCAGGACGTTCCTATTAAAGCGAGAAACACGGTTTCGAGCCTCCAACAATTCAGTCTCTCCTCTTACATACAAACATATCGGCGGATCGGAAATATGCCGCAACGCTTCCGGAAATGTTTTATCTTCTTGAATAATCACCTTGATATTTTTCTCGTATATCTTTTTTATCTCCTTTTCGTAATCAAACTTTGAACGAAAGGCAATAAATTTTTCCGCCAGCCGGCTCCCTAATAATTCTTGAAGAACATCTTTCGGCGCTTCGTAAGCTTCCCGAACTGTTTTAAAATGCGACTGCATCAGTTTAAATTTCACCGGCCCGATTCCCTGACAGTAGGAAAAACCAAGATTGTACGGTAACTGATTATTCATGTAATAATCGTAAACGATCGGACAATTTTTGTCAGTCGTTTATATGCTACAATCAATCTATGGAAATCTTCCCGTCAATTCTGGAAAAAGAGGCGCAAAATTATCTTGTCCAGATAAACAAGCTTTCACCTTACTTTAACCATTTTCAAATCGATATCGCTGATGGCATTTATGTGCCGAATAAAACCGTGCAAATTGATGAATTAATCAATTACGGGTTACGGATTACAAATTGTACCTTTGAATTCCATCTGATGGTTAAAGATTTTGAAACAGAAATCAAGAAATTGGAAAAATTAAGAAATTTTTTGAATATTAAAACCGTACTTATCCACGCCTCGCTCTCTCCCGACTACTCCCTACTCTCTAAAACCTATCCCCTATTTTCCTTCGGTCTCGTCCTTAATCCTGAAGATAAAGTCTCGCTACTCCCCTCCTATACCCTACTTCCTATTATTCAAATCATGACCGTCCACCCCGGTTTCCAAGGCCAGCCGTTTTTGCCGGAAACTTTAAAAAAAATTGAACAGTTGCGCCAGGCAAACTATAGGAATAAAATCAGCCTCGACGGCGCCGTTAACGACCAGACAATTCCGCTGATTCTTGCCCAAAAATACCGGCCGGACATCCTTTGCCCGGGAAGTTTTTTGACTAAAACTGTAGAATTAGAAAAAAACATTAATTATTTAAAAAAAATTGTGAGATAACGAAAAAGACGTATACGAGATTTTATAATAACACAGCTTAAGGAAACAATAATCTAATCAGCCCCGGATTTTTAATCAGCGCGTCCAAATCCCCACTGTCCAGATGGCCGTTTCTGTCAAAATCCAGCGGCAGCATCGGCTTGAAGCGAACGCTATTCACCCCTTTTTGGAACACGGTGTATTCCTGTCGCGGCAGATAATAAGGCTTAAGAATAACCACCCGGTATTTTTTCCCCGGGACAATATTTTGGATTTCGTCAACCGTACCATTATCACCGGCCACTTTTATTCCCCCCCGCTTGAATACCAATTCTTCATTAGCATCAAAAATCTGAATTTCAAAATCATTGCCTTTGGCCACTAGCTTGGGGTAAAGATGAACATCGAATTGCAAGCTTGGCAACGGGACAATATCAAAAAGCCACTCGCCGCTTTCGGCAATTTTCGTATTGCCTTTCATTATGACAATCCGGATTTTATTTTTACCCATGTTGCTGTTGGTTTTTAAATACAAATCAATATCAGTATCTTCCATCGGCACCACTTTTTTCAGGTCGGAAAAAAAATAGCTGCCGTGGCTGAAATTCTCCAGTTGCAGAGAATAACCATTATCCTTGTCCCAAATCGCCTGGCCGGTATTTCTGATCGTGACGTGAAAATGATAACTGGAACTGCTAACCAGTTCCCGGGGAAATTCCACCTGGATTTGGCCGCGGTCAACCTGCTCGGGCTGGCCTTTGGTTTTTGCCATCGCCTGCACGGCATAATATTGGCTGAAAAATTCATCACTGTTATACTTTTTCCAGGAGAATTCAAGAAAAGGCGGCCCCTGGTAATCGAGGACAAACGGGGTAACGGCGATGACATTGTCATCTGGTAACCAAACATTTTTATAAGCCGTCTGAAAATAATCACCCAGGACATTGTCCGGATGATCATCTGTCCGCATCCAGCCGGTTTCGGTGATAAAAACCGGCAGTTTTTTGGTTATTCCCAATTGCTGCAATAATTCCAGTTCCCACTGATAGGTGCGGATTGTCCCCCGGCCGGTATCATTAGGACTGCCGGCAAAACCAGGATTGGGATATGAATGTGACGCCCAGCCGTCGATACAGTCAAATAAATTGTTACATTGTTGTATTGCCGTATTGTTAGAAATCGAAGAAGCCAAGTTTCGAGATTCCTCAATGAACTCTTTCAGAAACACGTCCTCACTTTCCATACCGGGCATAAAAGACGGTGCTGACGCATCTAATCCCGCCAGCATGATAAAAAAATCCGGATTTTTCGCTTTCAGTTTTTGGGCAAAAGCCGCCGCTACTTCGGCATAGCTTTTAGCATCCACTTCCCCACCCCACTCTGACCCGTGATTGGGTTCGTTGAACAAAATCACGTAACGGTTTTTGACCACCCAGTTTAAACGGTCCAAAAAATTGGCCCAACTGTCGGCATCACTCGCTTCCGGCCGGCGCCAGTTTTCTCCCTGAGGCTGGGTCGCTAACCGAATAATCGGAATCAAATGCAGTTCCCGCAGCCGGTCAAAAATATCCTGCCACTTGCTCCGGTCGCGGTCGTTTTCCTGCATTACCAAGGTAACGTATCCCCAATCGCCGCCTCCCCCATTGACCAGTTCGGCCGCTTTCTGAAGATCGGCCAAATGCGGTTGAGCCAAATGGATACCAAACTTATTGTTGGGAAGTTCGACAGCATATACTGACTTTACTATTAATAATAGAAGAACAATAAAATAGAAGATGGTTATAGGAATCGACGATACCCATTTCGAGCATTTAAGGAACAGGCCCCGCCGACGGCGGGGTGATTGGGTGTTCCTCGATCCGAAAAATGCGGTATCGGAATTCCTCGTCGCAACCTGAGCTTTCATACAAACTGCCTAACTTCTATCCCCGCTTCCTGAAGCAGCCTGATCCCATTCCCGTCATGATGAGGAGTCGCGTAAACATACCGTACAATTCCGGCGTTGATAATCAGTTTTGCACAACTGGAACAGGGAGAAACCGTTGAATACATCGTCGCCTCTTTGGTGGAAGTACCAAGATAGGCCGCCTGGATGATAGCGTTTTGCTCGGCATGGATACAAATGCAGCTTTCCTGGAATTCGTGTGTTTGAATTTCCCCGTTTGCCCGGCGCCGGCATCGTTCGCACCCGCCCTCCTCACAATTTTTAATGCCGTGAGGCGTGCCGTTATAACCGGTAGAAATAAGCCGATAATCTTTAACGATCAAGGCACCATAATGAGCCCGCAGACAGTTGGCTCTTTTGGTGACGACCTTCGCCAATTCCATAAAATACTCATCCCAGGTAGGCTTTTTAGACATGGAAATAATTATAGCAGTTTCAGTGCTTTTAACACCGTTAAAGAAAAGATTTTAATGTCATACGAAAAATTTTTGTTTTTGATATAGGTAATATCCAATTCCATCCATTTTTTAAACGATTTATGATCAGCGCCGTTTATGATCCACGGTGAAGTCATGCCGGGCAAGACAGAAAAACGGGTAGTGTATTCTCTAGGGATTTTTTGCGCTTCGTCAACCGGCAAGGGACGGGGGCCGACAAATGACATCTCGCCTTTAACAATATTGAATAATTGCGGTAATTCATCGAGGGCGGAATGGGAAATAATTTTGCCCACTTTGGTATAACGCGGGTCGTCATAAATTTTAAATGCCGGAGAATCAGCTTCGTTTTGATTTTTATACTTCTCTTTTAATTTTTCCGCATTCCTAACCATCGTCCTTATTTTATAAATAATAAAGGTTTTTTTATCTTTTCCCATTCTTTTTTGTTTAAAAAGAAACGGACCGCCGGACGTCAATATCACTAAGATATATAAAACCAAAAAAACCGGTGTCAAAAGAATAAGAAGTAATAAAGCAACAAAACGATATAGCATACTTGTCATCTGTCAGTTGTAATTCCTAGCCAGGAACTACCAAACGATTACATTATACCAACCGAGTACTATGATCGCTACCGCTTGGTATTCTCACATTACCATTTAGATCATAAAATTGTTAGAATAGGTAAGAATGAAAAACAAAAAATATCAGATCAAAGACTTACCGACAGTACCAAAGCTGATAGAAAGCGGATGACACCTGAAACGGTTTTAGGCCAATTAGAGTTTTTCGAGAGTTCGCCACAATCAGCAGTTAAGAAACTGGAGGTCAAAATTATCTCAACTGAAACTACAGATCAATCGCTATTACATAAAATACACGCCTCAATCAGGGAATATTAAAATACATATGTATAAACAATTAACCGATAAGGACTATAGAAAACACCTAAAATTACCTGCCAAGGCACCATGAGGAAGAAAAAACACAAACAGGAATTGATTGATACTTTGGATAATTTAGGATTAAAAGCAAAACACAGCGTTATTTACGAAAGTGGTTTTTTTGAAAACGTAACAGTTTTAGAAATTGACGGCAAACGACTTTGGTTTGATTCTTCCTATGGAGGGGCGTATTTGTGCGAAGTACTACACGTGGGGTGCTTACTTGGTTCAAAAATGAACATTTTAGTAGGATCATGTGGGGGGTTATCTCCATATGGGAAAGCGGGAGATATTATTGTTCCAAACTCAAGTTACGGAAACGAAAGTACTACAAGAATGTATCAACCAAACAATGAGGAGTTTTTATATTTTTCTAATACCGAGCTGTCTGAAAGCATCAGGAAAATAATCAATCCCGACTTTACTGTATTGTCTGGGAAAATGATGACTTGTCAGGCAGCTATGATGGAGAGCTGGGATGATATTTTACGGTGGTCAGAGGAAGGATATGCGGGTGTAGATATGGAGAGTTCAACCTTATTTTCTGTGTCAAGTTATTGGTAATTAGTACGAAACGTAACCAAAATATAACTTCATAATAGGTTCCAACATGTTTTCTTTCCGGTGGTTGAATCGGTACTCCATCTCCTTTAAGTAT
>JAJYLO010000023.1 GCA_021787635.1 bacterium
AGCGCCGCTTCCTGTTTTTACCTTCCGGATAAATGCCACAGCCTCTATTGTAGACCATTAGTGTCCCAAAAACATAATTATTGAGGCTGTTAAATGGCGAAAACTAGTAAAATGCGGAAGTCAGGTATTATAACAGTTATTATTACACCATTCTTGTATCAAGCATTAACATAAGGTGGAAAGTAAGGTGAGTAATATGCAATTTTATAATGTCAAAACCAGGCATAAAGTCGATGTACCTGATCGCGACGTAAGCGTTGGCTACGAAATTTACTTGGCTTTACAGCGCAATAAACCGGTTATTATCCTTCACTCGGTCGGTGATCCGCCCTCTCTTATTGGTGAGCATATGAATGAGAAACTGGTCTGCGAAAAACATTCACCCGCTACTTTATCAGATATAATTGACGATTTTATTAATTACATCAAATTCATTCAAGATTCGTTTGTTCTGCCGTAATTAAATCTTCGCAATCACTTTTTTATACGTTTCAATATACTTTTTGGTCATTTGCTGCATGGTGAAATATTTTTCCACCCGTTCCCGGCAAAGCTGGCGCATTTGGCAGTATTCCCATACCGGCATGGCATAAATCCGTTCAATCGCTTCGCATAATCCGTCCATACCGGTTTTTTTAATAATGAAATCGCCTTTAATTTCGTCAGGCGATGGATTAACCACGTAACCGGTGACACCGTCCTGGACGATTTCCGGCACCGACCCCCGGCCATAGGCGACAATTGGTGTACCGCTCGCCATCGCTTCGATTAATACCAATCCGAACGGTTCTTCCCAGTGAACGGGAAATAAAAACAACTTGCTTTTTTGAAATTCAATTCCCAAATTATGGCGGCGTACTTCTTTACTAACCGTCAGTAACGGAATCGGTTGGCAGGTGCCTTCGGTTAGCTGTTTTATCAACCTTGGTGATTCTTCCTTAATAAGAGGAAAGATAAAGGATGGTTTATTCACTTTTTTGATAATGCGAATAAGGTCGTTTATTCCTTTTTCCCGGATTGCCCGACCCGCCCAAATAATTCTATCTCCTCCTACGGAGTTAAACTTCCATGCTCTTTTGGCGTCAATACCATGATATATCGTATCGACATAGTTGAGATTAGGTAGGGGCTGACGTTGAACATTGGAAATGGATACGAAATAGATATTTTTAAGATTCTTAAAGAGTGCCAAATATTTCTTGTTGTATTTTTCTTCAAGAAAGCTACCGTGCATGGTGACGAGTATCGGCTTTTTCATAAATGGCGCAAACGGCAAAACGATATCACCGTTACCGATATTGACATGATAAATGTCAAACTGGTCTTGCATCGCTAATGCTTTCGAGACCAGCGCAATTTCGAAGGTTTTATGGTGTTTTATACCAATTTCTTTGTCTTCTATTGACGATTTGTAGTTTACGCTTTCAATCTTAACCGGAAGACGGGAATCGCCGGAGGCAAAAGCCGTAATGTGTAGATTATATCTTCTGGCATATTTTGCCAATTGTTTGATAAGGATGTAATCGAAGATTTCCGTCCCTTTTTTTGTGTTGCGGTTAATAGAAACAAAATTAGAGTTAACGACAGCCAAACGGATCATATTATATTTTATCATTTTATCTCGATGGCTGGTTCACGATTTTTTAATCGGAATACGCTAATCATTCAATCCTTTTCCGGCCAGAATCTGTGGCAGATATTTGGCGATTCTTTCTTCACGGGTTTTTGATCGTTTGGCTTGGGCAAAGTAAAAAAGGTAAGCTCTTTGGCGACCCGGCGTCAAGGCGGCAAAAGCCGTTTTCAACGCCGGCATTTCTTTTAACTTTTTTTGCAATTCTGCCGGAACGGGAAAATCGGCGGTCGTCTTATGAAGCACTTGCACCCCGGCTTTTTCGAGGGCGATCGCCTCTTTGATATAGTCTTTAATGATTGGGGCCAGTTTGACGATCTCGGCAATAGTCGTGAAACGGATCTGCCGGCCCGCCTGGACATTTTCCGTCTGTTGAATGAGAATATGTCGAGGATCTTTCAGCAGCGCCCCTTTGAAAAAAAGGATAGCACAGTATTCTTTGAATCCATGGATTAAAACGATGTTTTTCCCCTCAAGTGTGTAGCAGGGATGCATCCATTTGTATTCTTCGGTCAGCCCGCAGTCAAGAATGATTTCTCGCAGCGCCGAAAATTCCTCCCGCCACTTTTTTGTTTTCCGTAAAAATTCATCGACTTGGGGATTCATAGGATAATCAAGTTATTATATATTTAAGTAATTGTCAATGCTTATTGGCAGAAAATGAGTAGAAATTAACCGGTGGGTTTGCTATATTAAATATAAGGGGGTGATTACATGAAGAAATATATAATTGTTTTGGCGCTGTTTTTCATATTATCGCTTCCGGTTATAGCCAAGGCGGACAATACTGGTGAAAAACCGGAGATAGAACAGGAGCAGTCGGGTAGACAGATACAAAACCAGAATCAGGCCGAAACCGAAAACCGCGGCGAAGATTCGCAAATCCATAAACAACTACAAGAACAAGAAGTGACGGAAACGCCAAAGGAGGGAACGAAAGAAGCCGGACAAAACCGCAATGAGGAGGCGGTTATTCACATGAGCACGGTAGCGACCCAGGTCCAGCAATTGCAACAGATCGGGGTGGAAGGCGGGATCGGCGACCAGGTCAGGCAAATCGCCCAAGAGCAGAATCAGGCCCAGACCCAAATCCAAGATCAGTTGAATAAATTGAATTCTAAAAACCAGCTGTTACGGCTGTTGACCGGGACCGATTTCGGCGCGGTCAAAAATCTGCAAACCCAGATGGAACAAAACCAGTTACGAATAAAACAATTGCAGGAATTACAGACCAGATTAACAAATCAAAGCGATATAGACCTGATCCAGGCAACAATCCAAGCACTGACCGACCAAAATACCGCATTGCAGGATAAAGTTAATACGGAAGAACAATCGGTCAGCTTATTTGGCTGGTTGTTTAAACTGCTGGCGAGATAAAAGATTACCGGTCGCGGCTTTTGCTGGCGATTGGTTTTGGAAACGGAGCTCTTTCGAGAGAAATATTTCTTATCGTGTAAGTTTTGACTCCCGACGGAGTAATTATCGTTACCTGATCATTTGCCCTCTTGCCGATAAGGGATTTTCCAAGCGGCGAGTAGGAGGAAATTTTTCCCTGGTTAATGTCGGCTTCGTGGGTATTAACAACCTGAAAAGATTGGCTGACATTATTGTCATCGATAATAGTTGCAAAAGTGCCGATATCGATAAAATCGGCATTTTTGTTTTCAACGACGTAAGCATTGTCAAGCAATCGTTTCAACCGGCGCAAACGGTTGTCAATCGTGGAGAGTTTCGACCGGGCGGCGCGGTAGGCGGTATTTTCACTCAAATCGCCTTTTTCCCGGGCGAGCCGAAGATCATTAACGGCGTCCGGCCGACTTTTTTCCAGCGATTCATACTCTATTTGTATTTGCATTAACCCATCGCGGGTAAACGGGATTTTTTTCAATTAAATAAAGCTTCAATGTTTTGGTAGGCGTATTTTTCCTGTAAATTTTTTGGCAGACGGCCCGTAAAAGCCCGGGCGAATTCTTCAAAAAGCCGTGAAATCTTCTCACTATAGTGCCACTTTATGAAGCGGTCTGTTCCCCACATAAAGCGGGTGGGGTATTTTTCGATCAACGGTTTCCAGATAGCTAATTGCTCATTAATGTTTTTGGTAAAATCCCGTTTGAAATCGCTGACAAACTGATCCTCCGTATCGATCACCAGGCCGCCTCGATAGGAATAAAGGGTAGCGGAATCGATGGAGTAATAGACATTCGGGTAATCGGCCATCAGCTTGTCCAAACCGGCGATATCACTGGAAAGCTGGTAGCCGTGAACCATAAATTTAACATTGGGAAAAGCTTTAAGGACATTGATGACGTTTTGCATTTCATTCATATCAGGGTGGAACATGACCGGGATATGATATTTATCGGCCACGGCGTAAATTGCCATCCAACTGGGGTCATCGGGCTTAAGTGAACCTGGAGTATAAAGGGCGAGCTCGCCAATACCGTCAAAAACGCCCGGATTAGCCGCCAGGAGGGAGTCAACTTTTGCGGCATTAAAACCGTACGGTTCGAGGAAGAGATATAGCCGGTTGCCAGCTTGCTGTTTTAAGTTGACAGCATTAATCATTTTTTTATTGTGATAAAAAACATCCGGAAGAAAAGGAAAAGTCGAGGATGTATAGAAAGCGATTGCACCAATAGTTTTTTCCTCGTCAAAATGGCAAAGCATCTGTTCAATCGTCACGTCTTTCTCAAGACTTGGCATGGGAATACCCATCATTTTTTGTGTCGGTCCAACCGGAGGTGGAGGAAGATGGAAATGGTCATCAAAGAAAGGTCCCATATAGTAAGGCCCGTCATTAAATTGGGGAGTAAAGGGCCGGGTGCATATTTTTCGGCCGGTTAGGTTTTCCGTAAATGTCTTCGGCGTTTGGGTAAGGATGGCTAAAGCCGTGGCCGCCAGAACCACGACAACTACAAGGATAACTAAAAGAATTTTACGCATTAATTTTACTATACTCGAATTTCGCTGACGATTTCAACTACAAATATTGATAATTTTCTATTTAATAATTATCTATAATAGTTTTATGTATTCCGGATTAACCGCTATTCAAGCCGATGCATTGTTTAAAAAAGATGGCCCAAACGAGATTCCGGAAAAGAAGCCGGGTTTTTTGCAAAAGATCGGAAAAAATCTTGTCTCCCCCATTTCCCTAATGCTTTTTTTGGCCGCGATCCTGTCTTATTTTTTGGGAAAAACATTTGACGGCAGTTTCATCCTTATTCTTTTAATACTAAATGTCGGGATTACTCTTTGGCAGGAAAATAAAGCCGATCAGGCGATCAGCAAACTCAATAAAAATCTTGAACAAAAAATCAAGGTTTTTCGGGATAATCACTGGCAGCATATAAGTACGCGGTTATTGGTGGCAGGCGATATCATAAAATTATCAACCGGCGAAGTCGTCCCGGCCGACGGCAAAATCGTCGAAGGGGACCACATCTCCGTCAATGAATCAGTCCTCACCGGTGAATCTCTTCCCAAGGATAAAAAAGCGGGCGAGGCAGTTTTCTCCGGTTCGTTTATCGCGACCGGTATCGTTGTTGTCACCGTTACCGCTACCGGCCCGCGAACGAATTTCGGCAAGACGCTTTTTTCTGTCGAACGGATTCGGAAGCAAAGCTTATTGGAAAAGGATATGATAAGCATATCCCGTTTTCTGACCGTCCTAAGTTTATTGGCGGTGGTCATTTTATCAATCGTTCTTCTTCTAAAAAAGGCGCCGATTTTGGAGCTTTTGACGCTTGATTTAAGTTTGATTATTGCCGGTATTCCTGTCAGTTTGCCGACAGTAATGACCTTGATCATCGAATTTGGTGTGTTGGCCCTGGCCAAAAAAAACGCCATCGTCCGCCGGCTGTCGGCCCTTGACGATTTGGCCAACGTCAATTTTCTGTTGACGGATAAAACCGGGACGCTGACCAAAAATAAAATTACAGTTCAGGATATTTACGCCTATGACGGCTTTACCCATAATGACGTTATTGCTTACGCCGCCATTCCCGCCTCGGTCGAAAGCGAAAATCCGATCGATGCGGCGATCACGGAAAAAGCCCAGTCCATACGACTATCTTTACCGCCGTTTACCAAATGTAATTTCGTCCCGGCCGATTCCGACCGCAAACGGAGCACGATCGTCATCGAACGGGAGGGTAAGTACACGACGATCACCGTCGGCGCGCCGCAGATCGTCGCTGGTTTTTGTTCCCTCGATCACCAAATGGAGGGAAAATTCATCCGGGAGGTCGCGACTTTGGCTGCCGCCGGTTACCGGACACTGGCGGTGGCTACAGCCAATAACGACAAGGAAGAGAAAATGAAAATCGTCGGTTTAATGGCTTTATCCGATACTCTCCGGCCGGATGCCAAATCGGTCGTCCAGTTTTTGGTGGAAAACGGCATCGGTATCAGTATGGTTACCGGCGATAACCGGGCGATTGCGGCTCAGATTGCGAGGCAGCTATCGATGAATAACAGCCGGATTGTGACGAAAGACGAGTTGGATAAAACGGACAAGAATAAAATGTCGGCCGATTTTTTCCAAAAAACAGGGGCCTTTGCCGAAATTTTACCGGAAGACAAATTTCACTTGGTTCAAAAGGCAAAACAGTTTTTTATCGTCGCCGCCAACGGTGACGGCGTTAACGACCTGCCGGCGATCAAGGCGGCCAATGTCGGGATTGCTGTCAAAAACGCCGTTGCCGCCTTGAAGGCGACGGCCGATATCGTTCTTCTATCAGACGGCATCGGTATCATCCGGGATGCCATTATCGAAAGCCGAAAAATATTTGAGCGGCTATACGTTTATTCCTTATACCGTATTTCCGAAAGCCTCCGGTTGATTGTGACGATTGCCGTTTTGGGTATTTTGTACGGCCGCTACCCGATGACGTCGTTGCAAATAATTTTAATTGCCTTGTTAAATGACATTCCAATTATTTCCCTGGCGTTTGACCGGGTAAAAATCGCCCACCGGCCGGCGCGGATTGAAGCCAAGAAACGGTTTGTCTTAGGTTCACTATACGGTCTGGCCGGCATTGCCAACAGCCTGCTGTTATTTTTTTTAGTGCGTAATATTTGGCATCTGGACTGGGGGATTGTCCAGTTGATGTTCTTCCTGAAATTGACTGTTTCCGGCCACATGCTTATTTACGTTGCCCATACGAAAGAGCGCTGGTGGAAATTTTTCCCGAGCACTCAAGTCGTATTGACAACGACTATCACCCAATTAGTGGCAACGGGATTAGCCCTGACCGGATTTTTAATGTCCGGAAAGCTGGTGTTGTGGCAGGTGGTTTTTGTTTGGTTGTGGGCCTTCTTCTGGATGCAGGTGAGCGAAGGGATGAAAATCCTCCAACAGTTTTTAGTCTAAAATGCCGTTTCGCGGAAAAATGACTCCAGAATCCGCGAAAAAAGAGATTTTGTATCGTTTACAACCGCGTTTCCAATTTCCATTGTTCTCCCTACAAAAAACGCACTGCCGATTTTGAGGGAACTCATAATATAAGTATCAACTGAAGCAGCAGATTGCGGATTTGCTGTCGGCCGAATCGTCGAGATGAAAACGGTCGGACTTGGCAAAGGAATTATCGGCTGTCCCAACTGATTCGGTTGGCCGACCGTTGGCAGGATCTCGGTTGGTAAAACATACAGAGTCGGCACCGGTGTTGCGGAAAGTTGAGTCGGAATGGGTGTAGCCGTTGGCGGCCGGTAGGCAGTGATAGTAACAGGAAGTGATGCAATTGCTTCACCGGCAGCCCCGTCATTCCAGAAATGCCAGGCGACAAGTTGGTAATTGCCCGGTCCGGAAACATGAGTGCTGGCATCAGCGATACATTTATAAACGATGGTGGTACGGGTATCATTATCTTGCCTTCCTAATCCGTTTTTCTTGGGACAAATATCCCACGGTATAGTCGATGCCGGAGCGTTGGCCGGGACTAGGCCGCACGAAACGTCGTGATTGTCGACATCAACATTGATCGTGCAATAAAACTCCTGGCCGTAGACGGGGTTTACGGGCGAGACCGAGATATTTGTGACTGTGACCGCCAAAACAGACGGATGAAATACCGTTACAATAAAAGACATCAACAAAACGGCGGAAAATTGTTTTACAATAATTCTCATGATGGATATTTCAAATATTCTTTCCCGCTATAACTGGAAAACCATTCTGGCGATTGCCGTCCTCGCCTTTTTAATATTATATCCTTATCCTATCATCTTATCCGGCGCACTGATAGTGGCACCGTTTCTCAAACAGCGGTTTTTTGCCGTGGCCATCCTCTTTTTGGTGCTGCGCGGATTTATCCACGATTACTATGCCCCGATATTTTCCATGGTTTTTCTGGCGGTTGTTATCCTGACCCCGTTTTTTACTTTCGGACAAATTGTGATTACTACTTTGTTGATTTTCCTGGGTCTTAAACTGCTAAAAAAGATATGAAGCGGTTAATGGTTGTTTCATTGTGTATATGCCTGATCGGGATTTTTGTTTCTCCAATCCCAGCATTGGCTTGCAACTGTCCAACATCATCTCTTGAAGTCAGTCCCCAGGTGGTTGCGCCCGGTACATCTATCAAATTCACCTTTCCCTGGGATCGAGCCAATTACATTGAAGACAACACCAACGGTGGATTGCAACAGGAAGCCGGTCATGTCGACAGTGCCAACGGCGGCAGTATCCATTTTCAGAATGGAAGTAATAACTGGTATGTTTTCCATGCGGGGCAAAAATGCGGAACGTATACCTGGAATCATCAAAGCGGCGGCAGTTGCGGCACCTGTTACACCAGTATTCAGTTCACCGTTTGCGGATCGGAATCGCCGACTTATGCACCAACCGCTACCCCTTTTCTCACGGCAACTCCCCAACCGATGGAATATATTCCGCCGACCGAAATACCGCTTCCCACCAATCCTCCCACCCAATATATTCCTCCCACGACTACACCCATTATTCCAACGGCGATAGAGCAGCAAAACGATAATTTTTTCCCGACAATAACTCCCTTCAATCAGTCAAGTCCGACTTCTCCGTTTTCTTACCCAAATATTCCCTCATTCGATCTTATGGGAAAAGTGAATAATATCGCTATGAAGACAATCGGAATCGGACGCACTTTCATCAGCATTGTTGATCGTTTCCTTAGGGAAACGGCGTTTTAATTTTTTTGGGAAGCTTAGAAAAACACTTCATTGAATAAAGCGAGATAATTTGCAATATGATCGAAATGACGATCAGGTACGGGCCATATTGCTGGACAAACGGAAAAATGACATGGGGAAAAAGAGTAGAAAAAACGCCCAGGCCGATCGAGGCCCCGCACATCGGTGTGCCGATGCCGCAAACCTGTAGAACCGACAGACCGATAGCCGAAGTGACAATTCCCCATATCGACCTTTTGTAAAATCTGGCCGCCTTTACCCTTTCTTTTATGTGATAGATAACGCAGGTCACATTGAGGGAAAATAAAATAATGAATATTGAAACCAAAAAAGTATAGCGAAAAAATAAAAATCTGGGAGTGAGAAAATAACTGGCGGCAAGGGCCAACAGATAAACGGCGTATATCATTACAGATTTAACAGCATATCAATCTGCGGCCGGTTGAAACCGATGACTGTTTGGTCGCCGATCCATAACTGCGGTACACCCATCTGACCGGATTTCTGGACCATTTTGATCGCCCAAGCCTGGTCACGGGAAACATCGATTTCTTTGTAAGTGACATTTTTTTGTTTTAAATAGTCTTTAGTCATGTGGCAATAAGGACAAGTGGGTGTCGTAAAGATGATAACTTCCTTTTTACCGTTTTTGGCTTTTTCGGCCGGGTTGGATTTTGCCTGGTCGACGAGATTTTGATAGTCTTCTTTTGTTGTGACGCCGACTCTTTGGTTGACGACTTTTCCGTCCTTGAAAAAGATGACCGTCGGAATGCTCATTACGTTAAATAAACCGGCCAGTTCTTGTTCCTCATCAACATTGACTTTAATAAATTTAACCTCTTTATCTTTGTTGTTTTTATCCATCTCTTCGATCATGGGGGAGAGGATTTTGCACGGACCGCACCAGTCGGCGTAAAAATCGGCGACAACGACGCCTTGAAAATTGATGACTTCCTCCTTAAAATTATTTTTAGTGATCTGTCTCATGATAATAATGATAATTAGTAATTAATTTACCGATAGTTTCTTTTTGTTTTTTTAAACTCTCAATCCAAGTGCGTAAATAACTTTTGCCCGGTTCGGTGATTGTATAAACGATTTTTGTCGGGCCGATGGCGCTTTTCGTTTTTTCCTTAGTAATGTAACCGTCTTTTACCAGTCGGTTTAAGCCGCGGTAAAGATTGCCGATATTGATGTCGCATTCGCAATGGTTTTTTAAATTCTTACTCAATGCGTAACCATAACTGGGCTTTTTGAGCAAAAGGTACAAGATGCACGGCTCAAAGAAATTTTCCAGGATTGCCTGGCGGCAGTACGGGCGCATAAATTTTATAACTATATGTAAGTTTAATATAGCAGAATGGATTTGTCAAGTTCTTTAGCACAAAACAACAAGATAGCCGTCTGTGGCGGCTATCTGTTGCATTTTTGATTAGAAAACTGTCCATTATTGCCCGCTGTCATTACCTATTTGTCAAGTGTTTCACATATTCTACTCCTCCTTTCTATAAATCATTATCATCTCCCTTATTGAAAACACCACAAGAAGAAAGTAAGATATCAGTAAGGGAAATGGTCAATTCTTACATTTCTCTTACTCAAGCTTAACAATATACTTTCGATTGTCAGTTACATTTCACTTATGGCAAATTCGATTATCGTCGTTGAAGACAACGCCGACCTGCGCGATTTTATCAAAGACAAACTTTTGGACAGCGGTTATTCGGTCAAAGGCGTTAACGATGGTGTCGTCGCTCTCCGGCTAATCAAAAAATCGCCGTCTGATCTGGTTATCCTCGATTTGGGTTTGCCGACGATGGGTGGAGAAACCGTCTGTGCCGAAATCAAAAAAATGTATCCGGATATTCCTATAATTATTCTGACCGCCAAAGGAACAACCGACGATATCGTTAAGGGATTGAACCTGGGGGCCGACGATTATATTTCGAAACCATTTGAAATGGTGGAGCTTTTAGCCCGGGTGAAAGCGCACCTGCGCGCCCACAATACAACTGACGATTCAAGGTTAAAAGTCGGCGACCTGGAAATGGATACCAAAACCGTTGAAGTCACCCGGAAAGGCAAGAAAATCAAGTTAACGCCACAGGAGTTCAAGCTGCTGCATTATTTGATGAGCAATCAAGGAAAAGTGTTGACTCGCGACATGATCCTCAACCGGATCTGGATTTATTCCTACGATATCGAAACTCGTGTCGTCGATGTTTATATGGGATACTTACGGAAAAAAATCGATGCTAGCTTCAATAAAAAACTGCTCCATTCAATCCGCGGTTTCGGTTACATGATAAAAGAATAATTTTTTATTTTATCGACGCCGTAAACAAGACGAGAAATTGACCGAGCAGTGAACCTTTTAACTGTTTCCAGAATTTGCGTTTAAAAATCATGGTTTTAATAAGCTGACGGGAACTGATAACTTTTTGGCCCGTAATTTGGTAAATTGTTCCCTGGCGAATCCAATCCGTTCCTTATTTTTTTTAATGAAATTTTTCATAATGTAATCGTATAGCGGCCGTATGAAACTTCAATAACAGTTTGGTAAAGGTTATGTAAGGAGTATCAAATAATTCTTACGGAAGTATTACCGGTTATTAATCGATATTTGATAATCAGAATTTAAATTTAATATTAAAGGGGACGACGAGTATGAATGATGCTTTTATTTATGAGTTAAAGACTCCATTGACCAGCCTGCTTAAAGACAAGTATAAGAATGAAAAACAATCGGTTGAAATCCGTTTAAAGAAAAATTAGGGAAAACAAGCCGAAACCAATTCCAAGCAGTGAGCCGCCGATCACATCGGTTGACCAATGCTCGCCCAAACTGACACGGGTGACCAGCATAATGATCGTAAAAGCAACGATCAAAAACTGCAATAATGTTTTTGTTGCCGGTGGCAATCGCTTACTTTTTTGTAAGATATAGGCAAAAACGAGGGCGACAAAAACGATCCTCAGACTGTGGCCTGAGGGGTATGACGAACCGGGCTGGACATAGGAGCTCGGGAAAAGAAACGGTAGGTTATAACGGAAGAACCGAAAAGGCGGTCCGGGATGATAAAGAAAAGATTTGCCGATAATTTCCACGAATTGGGCGAAGAAAAAAAATAGAAGCGAGACAAAGGCCAGTAGTTTGCGGTGAAAAATAAGGATGATGAGCAAAGCAATCGACAGGATTTCCACACTGCCAAGCAGACTGAAAAACGACATGACGGTGTCGAGACTTTTAGGAATGTGATTTTGGATCCTGACGGTCGTATTGAAATCAAAACCGACTAGCGCGTGTGTTTTGACGATCAGGGTAAAGCCGAAAAAAAACAACAGGAAAACTGTCCCCAGGATTAGGAAGCGAAACTTCATTTCTCTCTCCTTTCCATAAAGTCAGCCATATCGAGAAGAAGATTTTTGTATTCGTTGTTGACCGGAAGAGATGCAATCCTTGTTTTTGCCTGGAATGACAGCTGGGCGATTTTTTTCTTTACTAAAGTTGGATTATTTAACTTCCGGATCAAGGTTTTTTTATTTTCCCGGATATCGGCCGTTAAATCAAATTCATCATCTTTTATCTGGAAGATTGTCCCAATACTTTCGCCTAATTTTTCCACTTGGTGGATAATCTTTGGTGGTTGGCCAGCCGCGATGGCGCCGAGGGCAAGTGGTAGGGAAAAGGTGTAGCGGGCAGTTTTATATAAATACAATTTATTGATATCGGCTAATGTCGGCTCATGTTTACTTGTGCCGAAATAAACATCGGCCATTTGGGCGACGGCCACAATACTAATTTCTGTCATCAATTTCTGGAGGATTATTGTTTGCAGACGACTAGCGGTTTTGGTTTGTCCGACACAATAAATACCTAAAAATAAACTCAAATCGCCGACACAGATACCCATTGATTTGGCCAAATCAACCGGGCCGGAGGATAAATAACCTGCATAGATTGTTGCCTGGTCACGTCTGGTTAAATCGTTATCCATAATATCGTCATGGATAAGGAAAGCAGAATGAATAAGTTCTATGGCACAGGCGAGGGGTAGCAAAACGTCATTCTCCGCATAACCAAACATTTCCGCTCCCAAAAAAACGAGGCTGCCGCGGATGGTTTTGCCGGCAACGGTAAACCGTTCCAGCTTGGCGATTGCTTCCGGACCCCAGGAAGACGCTTTGGCTAGGAACGGTTTTTGACCGGCAAGGATTTTTAATAATCGGTCGTCGATTTGACGTTTTTTATTTTTGCGGTATGATATAAACATTACACTAATATATAGATGGAATTCTATCGGTTGAAATCTATATATTATATTAGCAAATTTTTAACCTGTTTTTAATGTAATTAGGTTATAATAGCTGAAAATGGACAAAATACGCATCAAATCAGAAGATTTCGCGACAATAAAAAATGACGCCGAAGAAAAAAAGTACCGTAAAGGAGAGATTATCTACCGGACGGGTGACGGAAATAAGATATTTATCGTCAAAGCGGGAAGAGTCGAGTTTTACCAATTGGACGAAAACGGCGGGAAATATATTGTTGATTATTATAAATCGGGTAATATCTTTGGCAATTTCCAAACGAGTATGGGGCCGGATCCGGATATATATATGGAAGCGGTCGAGGATACTTATGTATTGGTAATAAAAACCGATATCTTTTACGCTTACTTGCGGAAGCAGCCGCAATTGGCGGTAGAAATAATCAAATATTTCGTTCAGCGATTAACGATTATTAACCGAAAAAGCGCTTCCCTCGCGATCGATAATGTTTTCCAAAAGCTGATAAAATTACTGGTTTATTTGGGTATGACCAACGAAGCGGCAGGGGACGGAATGTTGACGACCGATAAGTTCACCCACGAGCAATTAGCGCAAATGCTTGGCGTATCGCGGCAGATTGTTACCATTCTTTTAAACAACCTGGAAAGAAAAGGGGCGATCAAGCGGGAAAAAAAGCACTTTATTTTTAAGAAATCAAAGCTATTGGCACTGCTGCCATAAACCTTTTACTTCTTTTTTTGCTTGTATCTGGCTATTCTCAAAAATAGCGGCGTATCTGATATCGGGACGAATTGGAGTGG
>JAJYLO010000001.1 GCA_021787635.1 bacterium
TAGCCAAAACTGCCACTCCAAATGACTGTAGATAATAAACAGAATTAGCGCGATCAATAATAAACCGGGCCAAAAGATCCCCGTCAGTATAAAAAATAAAATTGCCGAGGCGGTGATCGCTTTAACCGCTTCTTTTTGCGAGGTGGCAACCGGATCGAATTTATAGCGTTTCAAATACAACTTTGCCCAAACATGGCTTCGTTTGAAGTATTTTTTGGCAATCGGCCAAAAATCCTCAAATTCATGGAAAACCTGGAGTTCGGGGCAAAATTTTATCGGGGCGATTTTTTCAATCCGGTAGGTTAAGTCAAAATCTTCCAGTTGACTATAATTTTCATCAAAGCCGCCGATTCGGAAAAACAGTTTTTTGTCAATGCCGGCCACTCTGGTTGAGAAAAGATAATAGCGGGAATTTTGCTGGCGCTCAAAAAGCCAGTAGCTCCAGTCGCGAAAAGCCTTAAACTGGGGAAAAAATTTAGTGGTTTCCTGATGACAATCCCAGATGCCGGTAAAAGCTTTGATGTTATTTTTTTTGACCAAATCAAAAGCAATTTGGAGGGTATTTTTTTTCAACTGCGTATCCGAATCCAAAAAAAACAGGTATTTTCCTTTGGCTGCTTTTGCCCCTTTGTTTCTGGCTGCGCCCGGCCCGCGTTGTTTATTTTGGAGCAATAACTGGAGAGGAAATTTCATTTTAGCCGCATTTTGCCTGACGATTTTTTTAGTACCGTCTTCTGAATAGTCGTCGACAACAGCCGCCTCAATCCGGTTGAAGTTTTTAAAGTTGGAATTGTTGATTGACAGCAAAAGTTTTCCAATGGTTTTTTCACTGTTTCTGGCCGGGATGACGATCGAGAGAACAATTTTATTCTTAACCATGGGTATATTGTATAATAATCAGCAAATGAAGAAAAAAACCGTGGCGGTAGTGGGTGTGGGTCGGGTGGGATTGCCGTTGGCCATCGTTTTGGCCGACTCGGGGTTTCGGGTTTTTGGGATAGGAAAATTTTCTCATAAAATGGATTCTTTAAATCACGGCGTTATGCCGTTTGCCGAGCGGGGAGCGGAAAAATTATTGAAAAAATATGCCGGTAGATCCTTATATTTTACCGCTTCTTACGAACCCGTCAGGCAAAGCGATATTGTTATTTTGACACTCGGGACGCCGGTTGATGAAAATATGAATCCGGTTCTAGACCAAATCAACCAGTCGCTCGCGAGCGCTTTACCTTATCTTAAGCGTGGGCAATTAATCATTCTTCGCAGCACCGTTTCACCCCGAACGACCATTTATGTCAAAGATACCATCGAAATGAAAACCAGGTTTAAAGTCGGAAAAAATATATATTTAGCCTTTTGTCCGGAGCGAATTGCCGAGGGAAACTCCATCGCGGAAATTAAGGAAGTGCCGCAAATCATCGGCGGCGTGGATAAAACTTCAACCAAGCTGGCAAAGGATTTTTTTACCGGTTTTGGCGCCCGCTGTCTGACGACTGACAGTGTTTCCGCCGAGCTGGCCAAGCTTTTTACCAATATGTACCGTTATATCTCATTTGCCATTGCCAATGAATTTATGGTGATTGCCGAAAATTTCAACCGCAACATTCATGAAATCATCCATCTGGTTAACGACGGTTACAAACGTGGCGGGTTGGTATTGCCCGGCTTGACCGGCGGACCGTGTCTTTTTAAAGACGGTTTTTTTCTAGTTAATGAAAACCCGTTTTTGGATCTTATTGTCGCCAGCTGGAAAATCAATGAAGCGCTGCCTTTGTTTATCCTGAAAAAACTGCGGGAACGGGTGAACTTGAAAAACAAAAAAATCGCCATTCTCGGCCTGGCGTTTAAACCGGAAATAGACGATATCCGCGAGTCTTTGAGCTTTAAAATCCGCAAGGCGCTTTTACGCGAACATGCCAAAGTCGTGCTTCATGACCCGTTTGTGGCCGAATACAAATCGCAAGAGATCGGCCATGATTTAAAAACGGCGCTGACCGGAGCGCAAATTGTCATCATCGCCATGCGGCATAAAGAATACGTCCGGCGGCAAAAAGAGATCGGTCAGTGGCTAGACAAAAAGGCGTACATCTGCGATGTCTGGAATATTTTCGGCACCAATAAGCTAATTTATAAAGCGGCACTTTTGTGATAAACAAACTTATCTATTCGGTCAAATCATTGCTTCGGTTAATGACCGAAATGGAGAATTTCCCTAACATCTTCAATTACTTGGTGAAAAAACCGGTCTTAGTCCGCCTGAAAAACGGCATCAGCCTTTATACCAGCCAGCCGATTGAGCTTATTACCATTAAAGAAACAATTTTGGACGATGAGTATAAAATTTCCCGGGTAAAAAATTTAAAAAATGTCGTCGATGTGGGTGCCGGTCTGGGTGATTTTTCGCTATTGGTGGCGAAAAGATTTCCCGGAGTCAGGATTACCGCTTTTGAGCCTAATAAGACGGTATTCAATCTTTTTAAAAAGAATTTATTGATTAATAAAATAACGAACGTGAAAGTTTACAATATGGCCGTTGGCCGGAAAGAAAACTATTTTTTATATCTGGCGGCCGCCAATGTTCACGGTTCGACCATTAAAAATTACCGGGCCGTCAAAAAAGTCAAAGTCAAAGCGGGAAAACTGGCTGATTTTATCAGCCAAGAGGTTGATTTTTTGAAAGTTGACTGTGAAGGCGCCGAAATAGACGTTTTAAAGAGTCTTGGTCCAAATAAATTTACTTTCATCCGCCGGATTATGGTCGAATATCATAACGGAATAATCCCCGCCGAAGACCAAAAAATGGCCGCAATTTTGAAAAAATACCATTTTGAAGTCCAAATAACAAAAAATTATATCGTGCCAACTACCGGTTATATAATTGGAGTAAAATCTTAACGATGAAAATTCTGGTCACCGGCAGCGCGGGATTTATCGGCGGATATCTTGTTGATGAATTATTAAAACAAGGTTGTACCGTTGTTGGCATCGATAATTTCTCCAAATACGGCAAAAAGCAGAAGAAATACGCTAACGCCAACTATGAGTTGGTCAAAGGCGATGTTAAAAATACCCGTTTGTTAAAGAAATTGTTGGCTGGCTGCGACCACCTGATTGCCGGAGCGGCGATGATCGGCGGCATCGGCTATTTTCATAAATATGCTTATGATCTGTTGGCGGAAAACGAACGGATTATTGCCTCGACTTTTGACGCCGCCATCGATGCGTTTAAAAACGACCGGTTGAAAAAAATCACCGTTATTTCCTCCAGCATGGTTTATGAATCAACACTGGTTTTTCCGACACCGGAATCGTCGTTAGGTAAAACCCCCGCGCCGTTATCGACCTATGGCTTTCAGAAACTGGCGGCGGAATATTTTTGTCGGGGAGCCTGGGAGCAGTACCGTTTGCCTTACACTATTGTCCGGCCGTTTAACTGCGTCGGCGTCGGCGAGGGAAAGATGGGCCATGTCGTCCCCGATATGGTCAGTAAGATTCTGGCCGGCCAGGATCCGGTCCACATTTTAGGTAAAGGCAACCAGATCCGCTGTTATACTTACGGTGGCGATATCGCCAGAGGAATTGTTGCCGCCGTTTTTTCCCCCAAAGCGGCCAATGGCGACTTTAATATTTCGACGGCCGAGGTGACGACGGTTTTGCAGTTGGTGAAATTGATCTGGAAAAAAATTAACGGTAATAAGCCGTTTCATTTTGTTTCCGATAAGCCATTTATTCATGATGTTCAGAAAAGAATACCGGACGTGAGAAAAGCAAAAAAAATATTGGGTTTTGAGGCCGAGATGAAATTAAACGAGATGTTAGATGAAGTTATAGATTGGATGAAAAAAAATCAATAATTTATTGTTGCAGATTCCGTCGTTCGTGATCCTTTCTCTTCTGCGAGGCTCTGCGGCCTACGCCGCAATCCGTTTCTCGAAGAGACGCCTCACTCGCGGCACCGGCAACAATACAACAATATATTGATGAAGCAATTATCAATCATTATTCCCGTTTTCCACGAAGAAAAAAATATCGTCAAGGTTTTGGCGCGGATCGAAAAATCGGTCAAAACGCCGCACGAAACGCTCGTTATTTATGACAACGAGGATGATCCGACGGTAAAAAAAGTTCAAAATACAGTGAAATTAATAAAAAATTCCGTTGGTAATGGCCGGGGAGTGATGAATGCCATTAAAACCGGTTTTAAAAAAGCCAAAGGAGAAGCGATTGTCGTCACCATGGCCGATCTTTGCGACGATGTGTCCCAGATTGATACGATGTACCGATCCATCGTAAACGGCTGTGACATTGTCTGCGCCTCCCGTTACATGAGAGGCGGTAAAAAAATCGGCGGCCCGCTGTTGAAAACATTTCTGTCCCGTCTGGCCGGGTTGACTCTTTATCGTTTTTTCGGCGTGCCAACGCATGACGCCACTAACGCCTTTAAAATATACCGCCGGAAAATATTTAACCGGATCAAAATAGAAAGCACCGGCGGTTTCGAGTACTCCCTGGAAATTGTCGTTAAAGCCCACCGTTTAGGCTATAAAATAAAGGAAATTCCTACCGTTTGGAAAGACCGGGAAGCGGGAAAGTCGAATTTCAAGCTGTGGAAATGGCTGCCGAACTATGTACAATCATATTTATGTATTTTTAAGAAACCTTGACATATCTTTTTTGGCTTCGGCCGGTCGCAAAAAATCCATGTCGGCGGTTTCTTTGACAATGCAGTGATGTAACTATGTTGCAATCTCTTAAACAAATATATGTCGCCCGTTTTAATAATAAGCGGGAGCGGGAAAATGTCTGGCGCATCCTGGTAAAAAATTATTTCCAGCGTTTCATCAGTAAAAACGATACGGTTTTGGATGTCGGTTGTGGTTATGGCGATTTTATTAATTATGTCACCGCCAAAAAGAAACTGGCGGTCGATTTGAACGCGTTCGGCCGCGGCGAAATCGCCAAAGACGTCCGGTTTTTTGTCGCCCCGTCAAGCAAAATGCCGTTTATCAAAGCCGGCTCCATCGATAAAATTTTCGTCAGTAATTTTTTTGAACATCTGCGGCCGGAGGAAATCGAAGCGACGATTAAAGAATTCCGACGAGTGCTAAAAAGCGGAGGACAGGTCTTAGTCCTCCAGCCCAACATCCGTTTGTTACTTCACGATTTCTGGATGTTTTTTGACCACCTGACGCCGATTGATGACCGGGGGCTTACTGAAATATTCGGCGTTTACGGCTTCAATTTGAAAAAACGGATCGTCCGCTTTATTCCCTATACCCGCAAAAGCCGACTGCCCAAATGGCCGTTTTTTGTCAAACTGTACTTGCGGTTGCCGGTCATCTGGCCGATTTTTGGCCGGCAGAGTTTTTTAATCTTCGAGAAAGGTGATTGATTTATAATTATCGTACCTGATAAATTTTTACCTCCGGATTTTCGTAGATTTTTTTCAGAAAAGGATAAAGGGCGATATTGCCGCCGACAGCCCGTTCCTGATAGCCGTCATAGACATACCGGAAGTGATTGTTTTTCAAAAATTGGTCTGCGTCCCGGGCAGATAAAGTGCCGGAGTAGAAAGGTGTCCTTAAATTATAATCCATGTTGGCGCCGGTGGCGTTTCCGGAAAAGCCGATAATGAGAAAACTGGCTTCGTAAAGCGCCAAGACGCCGGAGCCGACCGGCGTGTTTTTTTCCAGCCACCGAAAAGCGGCCACTTGCGCAACGGTCGGATAAGTAAAATTGGAAAAGCTTTTAAAATCGGTGAAGGCGAAAAGCTGTTCCTTGTAGGACAGGTAATAATTGGGCCCGGTGATAATAAAAAGGGTGAATAATAGAAAGCTCAACACCGTGTTTCTCGCAATGAGGAACACCCATTCCCCCCGCTGCTGCTCGGTCTGCTCCTTAATTGCTCGAAACAGATGTTTTCGCTTTCTTAAAATTATTTGTATTATTATCTGCGTAAGTTGTGTGCTTACAATTGTAATCAGATAGGCGGAAAAAAGGGCCAGTGGCAGATAATACAGGCTGTTGAAGGAACGGAGGGGATCGAGCCGGACAAAATCGCCAAAAAAGAAGAGGAAAAGTTGGACGAAGAACCAGATTATTAAAAATATTAATTGAGGAAGCTCGACATGACTTTGTCGCAAAAATTTCATATCTTCGCTTTCCCTTAATAGCATTAATATCGCACCGGCAATTCCCAAAAAGAAAATCGGACCGATAGACATAATGGCATCCCAAAAAGGAATCGCCGGATGGCTGATGATATAAAAAGCCGGCGCATTACCCAAGGTGCCCCAGGGCGGCTGTGATAGGAAGTGCTGATTATATAAAAAAAGCGGGATAGCCAGGGTAAACGGTACAAGGCTATCCCAGGCAAAAGTCACCAGGGCGAAAATGCCGAATGACACGGATAAAATCAAAAAAGCAAACGGGTTGGCCAAAAGGGTAAAATTAATAAGTATTCCGGCCACCAGGATTTTTTTCCAGCCGGCAGTTTTTCCGGTGAACCACCATAAAACCACCAGGATAAAAAAAATAGCGCCGGCCGTATAATGAAGCGGCCCGGTCGCCCGGCCGATAATATTTTGCTCCTGGAACCAAGCCAGATAGCGGGAAAAGCTGATTGGCCAAAGATGGTCGATTTTCGGAAAACCGGCGACATAAAACGTCAGCCAAAAAGCGACGGCCGTCAGCATTTTGCTTTTGGTCAGCCGGTAAAAAAAGACCCAGCACAAGATCAGAAAGATTAAGCCGTAAATTGCTCTTGCCAGATGATAAGAAAATATGGAATTAAATCCGAATAAATGGCCAAAAACAAACCCCGGCAGGGTATGGGCCAGATGAGCATAGACGGGAATTTGCGGTTGGGTAGTCGCCAGCAGCCGGGCGCCCAGTTCGCCCCGACGACCCAACTCAACATATGACAGGTAAGTAAAATAGTCGCTGCTCCAGCGGTTGATGCCGGAAAAAACCTGCCCGGCGGGTGTGGCCAGATATTCGAAAAACCAGGGTGAAAGGGAGATTGTTAAAGTGATACCGACCGCGACCGGCAATAAAAAATACCAGAAAAAGTTGTTGCTTTTCATTTTTGAAAACGGAAAATAGTGACCAGGGCCGACCGATATACCGGTTTTAGAAACGGATAGGCGTTAATATCGTTAACGGCATTTTCTTTTTCCTGCGGGCCGTAAAAAACATATGTGATGTTATTTTGGATAAGGAATTGTTTGGCCTGGTCGGCGGTTTCCACACCGGAGAAAAACGCATTCACCTGGGCTGACCGGGCATCAAAATGCGGTGTTTCCGAACCATGTCCGAGATAGACGAAATTGCCGGCGTAAGCCGGGATGTAGTTGCCGGCGGTATATTGGGAGAGGACGACGGCTGTTTCCGGCGTATTATTTTTTAACCACATAATCGCCTGCCAGAAATCTGTTAACGGGTACATGACCTGCGGCGGGTAAGGAACAAGCGGCAGGGTAGCGATGACCCGCTGGTGGATGAAGGCGAATTGGTGCTTGAGGGAGAGGACGGTTTGGTAGAGGCCGTTGACAATAATGACGGTAATAATTATTGTTGCTATTATCTTCGGCAACGGAATTTTTTTCACACGAGAGTCTCCCCCTCGAATACCGGGGCTCTCGGAAGTGAGAAAAATTCCTTTTCTTCTAACAAGATAAGACAAAAAATAAACGCTCAAAATCGCCAGCGGGATGTGATTGGCGGTTTGGACGAAGCGAAGGGGCGACTGGGAAGGAAGAAAGGTAAAAACGGTCATACCGGCCGCGGCGGCCAAAACCCAACTGGCAAGCGGTAACAGCCGTGAATTTCTTTTCCACAAAACAAGAATCAGGCCGGCTACACCGGTGAAAAAAATCGGCCCGAGAGCCAAAATATATTCTTTCAAGTTAAAAGGCAAGGGGTAATTTTTTTCAAAATCCACCAGGCTTTTCCACGGATATGTCGCCGTGACGGAGTGGATATATAAAAGAGGGATCAAAGCCACCACGATCAGAATAATTGTTTTTTTCCAGGGAAAAGGCCGTTTTAGAAGATGATAGATGAACCAGGAACCGAATATCAGGAGGGCGCCTGACGGTTGAACAAGAAATAATAAAAATACCAGCAGGCAAAGAACAATAAAATAGCGGTTCTTAAAAAACAATACCGAGGCAATAGCGATGCTTATATAGCTAAAGGTGTAATGGGGTACGTAGCTTAGCCGCTTTAAGACATCCATTTCCTGCCACCAGTCCATGTGGTGGCCCCAGCCGGCAGCCAGCAGAGAGAAAATAATGCCGAGCACGTATTGATTCGGCTGCCGCAGGAAATAGACGTTGAGAAAAATAATAGCCATCACCCAGGCGACACTAAGGATGGTCCGCAGAATTTGAAAAGTGAAGACCGGAGTAAAGTGAAAAACGCCGCCTAATTTGCCCGCCAGGAGATAGAGCATTTGCAGAAAAATACCTTTAGCGTCAGGATGGTTGTCATATTTATCAACGACGCTCCAGCGTCCTTCCTGTCCCTGGCGGATTTTGCTTAAATAAACGTTGTAATCATATGTGTAAATATGCTCGCCCCAGACCATTACCCGGTCGGCCGGTAAGGAATTGACCAATGATACTTCATAAATGTTGGGTAGATAACTTAAAAAAAGAAAGAGAAAGGAGAAGAAGATAAGGAAAAAAACAATTTTTGATTTCATGAAATTATTTTATATAACTTTTTTGCTATTGACAAATCGGAAAATCTTTTTTAACTTATATAAATGGAGGAAAAAAATTCATTAGCGGTTGCCAGTCTGGTCGTGTTAGTTTTATTTCTTCTTTTGGTCGGCGGTATTTATTATTGGATGAGCAATAGGTCCAAGGGGGCAGTGATTTTTCCCAATGGCATCAATTATCTGGGGCCGTCGACCACTCTTACTCCAGAACCAACGATCGATTTATCCAAGCTTGGTCAGTCCGGGCAATGGATAAAGGTTTCCGGCCGCCATTTTAAATTTGATATTGCCTATCCGGCCGAATTGCAAGTAACGGCGTTTATCGACGATCCGACGGACAAACTGGCATGGATTACCGGTATTAAGCCGCCGCAGGAGAACGTCTTTGCCAGTGTTGAGAAAATGTCCGAACTGGGATTAGAATATACTGGACAGCCGGAGAAATTCGCCTACGATTTTTGGAAAAAGTTCAGCGGCTTGTCCGGCGTCCAGTCGGTGACGGCTATCACCAACCAAAAAAATCTAAAAGGTTTTAAAGCTATTTATACGACCAAAACGCCGGGAGTGACGGTCACCAATTATTTCTTCCCCGTCCCCAATGATGACGATCATGTCCTTCAGGTATTAAACGGCATTCTGCCGGTCAATATCTTTAACAGTATCGTCAATAGCGTCGAGTTTACGAAATAATGTGTTTTATGTGTTGTTGATATTAGGGATAGTCCTACGTTTAATTTTTATTCCCTTTCCCGGCTACCGCGCCGATATCGCTTTTTGGAAAGCATGGGGATTGGCGATGACCGATCACGGAATAGTCTGGTTGGTCCAAAACACTAATTACAATTACCCACCGGCGTTTGCTTATGTTTTATGGCTGGTTAATAAAACTTACGCCTTATTTAAAAATCCTTATATCATAAGCGATTATTGGGCGACCAACAATCTGCTTTATTTATTCTTGTTCAAACTGGTTTCGGTGATCGCCGATGTCGCTATCGTTTATTTATTAATTAAGATCAGTCGGCGTCTGAAATCACCGATCGGTTACATCATTGCTTTTGCCTATTTTTTTAACCCGGCAACGATTACCGATGGTGTCTTGTGGGGGCAGGTTGACCAGTTCGGCCTGTTATTTTTCCTGGCGGCAATTTATTTAATGCTGACGGACCGTGACTTATGGGCCGCCATCATTTTTGTCGTCGGTATCTTGATAAAATTTCAGAATATTATTTTCATCCCTCTTTTTTATCTTTATATCTATAAAAAAAACGGTTGGAAGAAAATGATCGATAGTATTATTGTTTCTGCCCTGGTGTTTTTGGTAATTGCCGCCCCGTTTTGGCTAATTAAACAAACGGACAGCCTGGTGCGGCTTTTGACAATTAACGCCGACTGGTTTCCTTTCTATTCGCTGCATGCTTATAACGGCTGGTGGCTGGCGGCGGCCCTGCAGCATGGCTTCGGTCTGACGCTGATCGACAAAAATCTGATTTTAGGCGTACTTAACGCCAAACAGGTGGGTTTGCTCCTTTTCAGCTTTGCCTATTTTATTAGCTGCATCTTGCTGTGGTTTGCTGACACAAAAAATCTTTTTCAAAACTTCATTCTCGCCACGTCATTGGCCGTCTTTTCTTTTTTTCATTTATTGACCGAAAGCCATGAACGGTATCTTTTTCCGTTGGTGGCGTTATTGCTTATTTACGCCATTTTTATTCCGAAAAAAAATTTCAAAAAGTATTCGATTCTCTATCTTCTGTTTTCCATTTTCTTCTTTCTCAATATGTACTTGTCGATGTTTCTCGATAGCAGCGATGAAGTCCCCTGGTGGCCACTGTCCCGTATTCATACACTATCGATGACAATGGTGATTGCCGTTTGTCAGATCGCGATTTTCCTGTTTTTTTTGGCCGCGTATGTTTGGCCAAAATTAAGGGAGAGTCAACGCCTTGCCCCTACATTGTTGGTGGCGGTTATGTTGTTAATTGCCGTTGTGTTGGCCAAAAATATGCCTTATTTATTGCATCAACCGATTTCTCTGGTTACAATTGCGCCGGTCGATTACCGGCAGGATTATCTTGCGCCGGTATACAATCATACGTTAAATTCCGACGGCCGGCCGTTTGCCTTTGACCGGTTGAGCGATAACTATTATTTTTACGACCGGGGAATCGCCAGCCACGCCAATTCGGCGATTACTTACCGGCTGGGCGGCCGGTTTTCGCAGTTTCATTCCGATTACGGCTTGGATACGGAAGCCGATAGCAACGCGGCCGTTTATTTTTCAATTTGGGGCGACGGACGTGAATTATTTAAGTCTGAAAAGAAAGGCCGGTATGACAATCCATCAACTACAACTGTCGATATTAATGGCATTAACGAGTTAACTTTGAGAATCGACCGGGCGGGGAAAAGCATTTACGGTGCGCACGCCGATTGGCTGAACCCCGTGCTGATCAAATAATTTATGAAAAGAACAGTTATTTATGGATTATTGGTATTAATCGTTATCTTTAACGCCTATATTTACCGTCAGGAGGTAAATATCCGGCCGGAGGTGAACGATAACAGTTTTCAGTATACGCTGGTTGATGACGCCAAACATTTATGGCAGCAAATATTCGCCGGTAAATTGTCACCATTTTATTTAGTCGACAGTTTTAACAACCGGTGGGATGAAGGATTGGCTTTATCCGATTATTACAGCCATTTTCCCCAGGCGGTCATCGGTCTGACCAGTATTGTTACCCATACTGACGCTCATGCTCTTTTCCTTTGGACAAAATACCTGATGCTTATTTTGCTGCCGGTCATGTTTTTTGCCGGCGCGAAGATCATCGGAATGACCGATTTGGCCGCATTGTTATCCGCCTTTTTTTCCCAGGCGATTTTTACCAACGGTCTTTACGGCATTGACAGCACCAATTTTTTGTGGCGGGGATGGGGATTGTCATCACAACTGCTGGCGCTTTTCTTTTTACCGGTGGCGCTGGGATATGGATGGCGATATTTGGGGGGTTCGGGCGGTAAGGGAGGTTTGAGGAAGGCGGTTTTTTTTAATTTCCTGGTGGCCGAGTGCCATTCGGGGGTATTTTTAATGTTGGTCATAGCATATCCGGTAATAGCGGTAATAAGGGGAATAGGAGACAGAAGGGAATTCAGGGAGACCGGCAAACGGTTGGTGATATTCGGGGGGTTACTTTTTATCCTTCTCTCATATTTTCTTGTCCCGTATTTTCTCCAGGGCAATTACCGTAATTTTTCTTTCTGGGATCCGGCCTGGAAATTCAATTCTTTCGGTTTGCAGCAAATCGTCACCTGGTTTATTAACGGTGACCTGTTTGATTTCAACCGGTTGCCGGTATTGACCTTTTTGGTGTTATTCGGGGTGTTGGCCGGTTTAAAAAGTTTTAAAAGTTTGAAAAGTTCAGAAAGTACCTCGGGATGGCTGGCGGTATTATTTATCGTTTATTTTCTTCTTTATCTTGGCCGGTCAACGTGGGGAAAAGCGATTGATTTGATTCCCGGAATGAGCGAGTTTCATTTATCGCGGTTTATCGTCATGGTGCAGGTGGTGGGGGTATATGTGGCGGGGGGGCTAGTCAGCGATATCATCGAAAACCTCACTTCGTTCGGCATCCTAAGTCGTTCAAAATGGGTATCTTCGGTTTCCTCGATAATTATTGTCATAATTTCCATCGTAATTGCTTATTATATGGAGCTTCCGGTCGTAAAGTATGCCGCCGAAAATAACGATATGATTGTTGCCTTTAATAAGCAATACGCCGTCGACTACCTGGATTACCAAAAAATCGCCGCCAAATTGCATTCCTTGCCCTCCGGCCGCGTCTATGCCGGCCGGCCGGGTAATTTCGGCCGGGATTTTACCGTCGGCGGCGAGCAAGTGTATATGGCCCTGGCGCAGGATGGATTTTATACTCTGGGTAATGCGCCGGAGAGCTGGTCGCCCAACTCGGAATCGGACCAGTTTTTTGACGAAAGCCGACCGGAGTTTTACAATTTGTACAATATTCGTTATCTAGTGGTGCCGGAAAGCTACCGACCGCCTAAATTTGCTCAATTGGTAGCCCAGTCGGGTAAATATTATTTATACCGGGTGTCAACCAGCGGTTGGTTTGATGTCGGCGTCAGCAATCAGGCAGTGACGGTCAAAAAAACCAGCCTGATCGATTTTGTTCACCTGTGGTTGTCAAGCATCATGGTGGCCCAAAAGAATTATCCGGAAATTATTTTTGGTCAATCGTCCATTGATCGATCGTCGCTTTGGAAACAATTTCCGTTGGCCGCCTCAACCTCGGCACCGGCCGTTACTGTCGGGGACGCCCAGTGTGCGTCCCCGACAGATCAATCATATTGCGCGGTGATTTCCCTGAAAAACGACTGTTCCGACTGTATTATTGTCCTGAAAAACACATATCATCCCAACTGGCAAATTTTTGTGAACGGAAAACAGGCAAAAGCGGTTCCTGTCTTTCCGTTTTTTATTGGCATCCCGGTGACGAAGGCGGGGGAATATCGAATTGAGGCTATTTATAAGCCGGGTATGGTAAAGGTTGTTCTTATCTATGCAGGGATAATATTTATTTTGCTTCCGGGCTGGCTTCTTTAGGGAGAGTGATCTTCGGGTTAATTGACGGTGCCGGCGTCGGTAATGTCAACTGGCTCGGCTGCGCGCTTTGGGTGGCGGTAGCCCCTTCTTTTG
The DNA here is from genome assembly GCA_021787635.1 of bacterium. Lineage (GTDB taxonomy): Bacteria > Patescibacteriota > Microgenomatia > UBA1406 > GWC2-37-13 > JAJYIQ01. Next base: position 13,446 of record JAJYLO010000001.1, read on the forward strand.
GCAGCATTTTCTTGAATTGCGCCAATTCCTGTGCGGCTTTGTCATAGTCGGTTTTATCGGACTTGGGATCGACTAAGGTCAGGACATTTTGCATTTCCGAGGCGGCCAGTTGATAATCTTTTTTCTGGTAAGCGGCCCAGGCAAGATTGTAATGAGCGTTGGCCCAGTCCTGTTTCAGGCTGGCGGATTGTTCAAATAATTGCTCCGCCTGGTCGTAATTACCCAATGAATAGAAAACTCCGCCCAGATTGAGCCGGTAAATCGGATTTTGCGGATCAAGGATGATTGCCCGCTGGTAGGCCGATACCGTCCAGGCGTCGGCGCCTTGAGCGACAGACAAAATATTACGATAAATAACCGCCAGATTTTCCCAGTTCGCGGCTTTTTGCGGATTTAAAGCAACCGCCGCTTTGGCTTCGGCAATAGCGGCCTGGATGGCTTGAGTGATGGTTTGCTTATCTTGATTGGAAAGCTTTTTACCCGCTTTGGCGGCAATATTGTTGGCCAAAAGCAAATTCGTCTGGGAAAAATTAATGCGGAAGCGTTCGATGTATGGATTAATGACGATTGCCTGGCGCTGGTTGTTGTACAGTTCGCCGGCATTATTGGTCATATAGCCGTCAAGGGATTTCTTGAAATAATATTCGGCCAGGTAGGATTGGCCGGTAAAATAGGCAAGGACACCGACAACGGCGACGCCAATAATGACGATCCCTAAAAACAACGGGATAATTTCCGCTAAGTCAATGGAAGAAGATTTTATTGTTGAATTATTGGATTGCTGCATTGCTAAGAGAAGGAAAAATAAGAACATGATTGGCAGGGAAACGGGGAAAAAGAGGAGGACTAACAGTAAATAAATAGTAGATAGCAGTAAGGGGGAGGAAAATAAATGCTTGATTGTTATATTGTTAAATTGTTGTTTAATGACGAGAAATAAAATTAAGACAATGGAAACTAAACCAAATAAACCGGTTTCCGTAAAAATCTGGAGAATAGTCGAGCGGCTGACGCTAAAGGAATTGATCTGCCACAATGCTGATTGATTGTAATAAATATCTTTTACCCGGGTAAACATGCTGGCAAAATTGTCGACGCCGACGCCGAAAAGGGCGGTCAGCGGTTGTTTCAGCGTTTCAACGGCAGCATACCAGCTAATGCTAAAAGGTGGCAACGTCGGGAACTGTTTATACAGCGAGTAGCCGGTGAGAAGAAGGGCAAGTAAGACAACGACTAAATATCCAGTATTTAGTATGGAGTATTTGGTATTTTTATTTTTGATTAAAGATATCACGGCAAGGATAGTAAAGAATCCCAAAAAGAGCACTAGATTAAGCTGGTCGCCCAAAGGGTTAAAGCCGGGTGCTTTCAGGAACTGGAAATAGGCGGACAGAGAAGCGTTTTTAAAAGGATTGAAAAAGAAAATAATAGAAACAAGCGATAAAAGACTAACCGATACCATCATCGTATTTTTCAATTGTTTCATTGCCTGATGATTGCGGGATAGATAAAAATAGAGGATAGCCAATGAAACAATTTCTGCCAGGCCGAAATTGGGATTTAGGATCGCCTGCACGCGGTTCGGAGAGCTAATAAGGACCGATAAGGCAGTAGCGATGACGAAAATAAGAACCGGGACATCCAGCGGCCCTTTTTGCCAGACAAGTTTTTTACTGGTTATAAACTGGATCAGGGAGATGAGGATAAGCAGCAAGGCGCCATAAATCAATAAGTAGAGTTTGTTGGTGATAAAAAATTCCTGGGTAAGGGGAAGGAAAAAGAGAGGAAAGAGAAATAAAAGAGTATAAAGTATAAAGTATTTGATATTTTGGAGAAATTTTCCCATAAATTTCAGTGTAAAGAAAGAAGAAAAAAATGTCAAGGGGTGGCGGGCGGCAATTGCGGTTCGATACGCAGGGCGGTGAGAGTTTGCGTCGCCGTCACGTCCTGGTTAGTGTAAACGGTAATTTGCATATTCGGCTGAAGATCAGTCAGAGATAATTTTTCCGGCTGGTGCGGAGCCGGTTGTTGGGGACTGGGAAGAGTCACCATTGGATTAAAGCGGGAAATTTCGGTATTGGCGGTTACCGTCACCTGATAAGTAATTTCTCTCGCTTTCACTGTCAATGTATTGCCGGCAATGGCAACGATTTTGCCGGTAAGAGTATTGACAATCGGCGGCAGCCGGATATTGACGGCGGTAAACCGGTTATCGGCCAATGTCCGCAGATCGGTATTGGTGCTGATCGTGATATTTTGGCCTTTTTTGATGTCGGAAATAGTTAGTTTAGGGGAAGTAAGGGAGGTGGGAAATCCGCCAGCGGGCGGAGAAGGAAATAAATAAATAACCATCGCTTCTGGCCGGCTGATTTGGGTGTTTGGCCCGACCGTCACCCGATAGGTTAGCTTTTTTACAATCGAGGTGGAAATGGGAGTGATCGGTCCGGTTGACGGATTATTGGGTGTGGGAGGCGTGATGCCCATTTGGTACGGCTGATAATAAATAGTCTGGCTGACGGTGACCGTATTGCCGGCGATATCATCGACCACGCCGGAAAAATTGGTGACCGGAGAAGTCAGGTATAAAATATCCGGGGAAACGGTAATGGTTGTCGATCGTTTGAACGGCTTGACCTGGGTGAAGAAGAAAATAGCCAGAAAAATCACGGCGACCAATGCCAGCGCGGCTATTTTTTTACTTTTTGAGCCCATACTTTAACATTTTAAATTGTTATTTTGAGATTTGAATTTTGAGATTTGAGATGGTTTCTTTCAGCTGGTTGATTTCCTGCTGTTGTTGATTCACCTGATTCGTTAGATCGTTCAACTTTTTACCCACATCGACGCCGTTGACGATGATCTGTTTTGCTTCCAAAAGACCCACTTTGATATGGCCGACAACCGCCTCGGCAAAAGCAGCAATTTGGGTAATGAGATTGCCGTGGATATCTTTAACCTGACTGTTTTCATTAATAATTGCGCCACCTTCAGAATTAATATTTATGAACTTCGTAATATGCTGCAGATCAGTTATTTCTGCTCGTTGTGTTTGGATCATGGATGTGTAGTCAAATGAGGAAAGCTTGTTTACTTGAGCAGAGATTGTTGCGACATTTTTAGCTAAAGCTTGGATACCAATCAGTGCGACACCAGAAGGATCGATCGTAGAAATAGCTTTATCCGTACCGTTTAATCCAAAGAGAGAATAGAAATCTTCAGCGACAGGACCGATGTGTTTTGCCGAAGGATCTTCAGTTTTATAATTCCATTCAGTGATTGGAAGCTGGTTGATCTTTTGTAATATAATATAAGGATTCAGTGCAGTGAAATTCTCTTTGACATCGCGGCTTGAACTATTCTGCCAGGTGCTGCCATCGCTATAGGCACCTCCAGAAAGTTGAAAAAGATGGGAAGGACTCGTCGTCCCGATGCCGACTTTGCCACCACCATCTTGTAAGATCAAGTTTCCCCACGCGGATCCCGGTTTCAATGCATTAATAACACCAAAATTATTTGTGTCATTATAGCCGATTCTCACCCCATCTTGACCTGTACCTGTAATAATTCCTGATCCAAAAATCGCGTGTTGAGAATCTGTATCATGGTTTATCCAGACAGGTAAGACAACTTGAAGTTTTCCTGCCGGACTCGTCGTCCCTATCCCGACGTTGCCGCTGCTGCCGTTATTTAATATAATTTTTGAACCATCCAAATACAGTGGTAAATAACCTGGGGAAGTTCGGTTATATGCTCGCAAGTTAGCTTCAATGCCATCCCAGGTTAATTCGGCTCCTGATCCACTGGTTGGGGCAACTTGGTTTATAGCCCTTATGGTTCCATTCACGTCGAGCTTTGCATAAGGTGCCGTCGTCCCGATGCCGACATTGCCACTTCCTGTAATACGCATGAAGATAGATTGATTAAAGGTGGTATTGTTGGAATGGAAGAAGTCCATATTACCGGTATTTGAAGAATTGGAAGCCATTCCAATACCCCAAGCTTCTCTAGTGGGATCACCAAGTACCCAGGATCCTGTTGCAAATGAGGCATTATTGCTTATGTCACCATATTTTGTAGTTAATGGATCAAAAGCTAATAATTCCAAGGAGCTGACTGTACCAAGAGAAATACGGGCATTATTTGTAGAGTAATTAACCACTTGAAGAGCGTGCGCCGGAGTCGTCGTCCCGATACCGACGTTGCCGATAACACCAAGATCAGAGGATAACAGAACTGCATTCGAGAATGTTACACCAGGATCTGTAAGCGGTGGGGTGCTACCACCACCTTGAGTTCTGCTAACTGTTAGATTTCCAGAATTGTTAACTGTAAAAGATTCATAATTAGAAGTGTCATAGCCAAGTCTGAGTTGTTCGGTAGTGGATAAAATGTGGAGATTAGCTCCTGGACTTGTCGTCCCGATGCCGACGTTGCCGTTAACATAGAGTTTGGCCGTGCCGCCGGTGACGTCGCCGCCGATGCCGACTTGATTAAAATTTTGGATGCCGCCTAAATGGGCATCGATGGTTAAATTGCCGGGATGGCCTATTCCGAGGGCCGGTACCGCTCTAAAAAGTTGAACAGCAATGAAACTGATAGTAATAAAAAAAAGAGTGATTAAAACTAGACGGATGGTAGTTTTCATAGAATTACTGGATTTAGTTTAAGAATAATCCTTAATAAAGGAAAAAGTCAAGGGGGGCATTTGCCGGGATTGTCTTGACAACATTCGGTGCGGGTGCAATAAAATTTATTCGGTTGGCAGACGCTAGGGTCAAAATACCCGTTACAGTCGCCGCCAATATTCAGGCACCATTTTCCGCAGGACGGCGTCTGGGGAAACTGGTTGGGGCTGGAAACAGCATACTGGTAATTATGATCACTGTTGGTGCCGCAGCCGCCGACGCCATTACATCCCAGCTGGGAAATGATCGGGTCGCTGGTATTGTTGAGGCTACTATAAATAATGTATGATTTGGGGCACATGTTGGTGCAGTTGATTGTCGGACAATAGCCGGTGCAGGTGGTCGAATCGACCTGGTAAAGATATTCTTTGGTGGCATGTTGCGGGTCACAGGGCAGCTGGCTTAGATAAGGGGTAAGAGATGGTGAAGACGATTCGGTGCCGCAAATATAACAGGTTTGCCACCGGGAAATTTGATAGCCCCCCACCCCGGTACAGATATTGCTAAATCCCGCCGGTGTCGGTACCGGCTTTTGGTAACAAATCTGGTCCGGCCGGGGATAGCAGCTGTGATCATTGTAATAATCCTCAAGGACTTTTCGGAGAGTGTCAAGGTCGTGCTTCCGGCGTGCGTCTTGCGCTTTGGCAATTTGCTGCCAGGGATTTAAAAGCCACAAGGTGGCGGCGGCGAGGAGGGCAAGGAGGGCGATGACGATCGTCAGCTCGAGGAGGGTGAAACTGCTTCGGGTAATAGATTTAGAAGATGGAAGATGGAAGATGAGAGATGGAAGATGGAAGATGAGAGATGGAAGATGAGAGATGGAAGATTGAAGATAACGAATTAATCCTATTAATAATTTGCCGATTTCATCAGCCTCTTTCTGTAATTGGGAATAGGTTCTGCTATCTAAATAATATAGATCTTTAGCTAGTAAAAGATGATATTTTGTTTCCGCTAACGAACCCTTAGCTGTATAAAGAAATTGGAGATATTCTTTGCGAGATTTCTTTTCATTACCTTCGACGATATTAGCGGAAATTGAAGAAGCGGATCTTCTAAGTTGATCAACCAGCAGGTACTTTTCTTCTTTAGGAAACTTTTTAGTAATTTGGTATATTGACAGAACAAACTGATGAGCTTTTTGCCAAACGATCAATCTCTCAAACTTATTTAATTTTTTATTATCTTCCATCTTCAATCTTTAATCTTCTATCTAATTAATGATCAGCCAATTAAATTGTATATTGTTTATCACCGGTTTATCAATAGTAATGATAAAGTATGGCTTATCGCTGACGATCTTTTGGCTGACCGTCAACGGCGGGGAGCCAGGCGTGGTGGGGGTAATGTAGATCAGGGAATCGGCCTTCACACTACTATTATATATAAGTATCTCGGTGGAGTTCGCCGGCAAAATGCCGACACCCGCCGATTGTGACTTCGTCTCAATGGCCGGGGCATTGATCCCGTTCTGGACCAGATTATCAGGCGCGGCAATCACCGCCGCCGACGAGGTGGCGTCCATATATTTATTGCCAATTGCTAAATTGTTGATTGTTAAATTGTTGAATTGAGCCGATCCCGAAGCATCAATAGATGCGACCGTGTCTCCCACCGGATTCTTGATCTGCAGCCCCTGGGCGATGATTTCGCCTTTGGTCGTGATTGTCCCGTCGCGGGCGATGACGACGCCGCCGTCAAACAAGGTGATCGTATTAAACGCCGACAGTTTCAAATCGGAGGCGAGGGAGAGAATGGAATTATTTTCAATAAACGTCTGGCCGATAAGCATGGAACCGGCGACGGAAACGTTGTAAAGATTAGATTGGCCGGTGACGGTCAGGGAGTCGGATTTTAGATCTAAGATGGAAGATGGAGGATTGGAAGATGAAGAACTTCCATCTGTTATCTTCGATCCTCCACCTAATGTAATATTCTGGTAATAATTTGCATTCGGCAACGGCTGATTTTGAATTTTGGCGAGCAACGATTGGATATCGTTCACGTTCGATGATAATGTATCGAGCGACGACGATTGGGAAGCGACATTATTTTCCAACTGATTGATATTTTCCGACCGGACATTTTGGGCGACAAGAGTGCCGGAAACAGTCGCCGATTGAGCAACGAGTGTCCCGGAAATGGTCGCATTTTGCGCAGAGAGCGTACCGCTGAATGAGGCATTGCCGGCAGCGTCAATACTGGCGACAGTGGCATTATTGAGGCCTCTAATGATAATTTTGGCAAGTTTGCCTTTATCGTTAGGGGGTAGGGAGTTGGGAGTAGGTTGTAGGTTAATCGTCAAATCTCCATTTTGTGGTGCAATTTCGTTCGTCTGTATTTTATTTAGTTGTGCCGAGCCGGTGGCGACAATGTCTTTGGTTTCGGCAATCGGCGAAACGACGGATTGTGAACCGAGAACCGCCCGGATTCTGTTATCGATATAATCCTGAAGGCTTTTGCCGGCGATAGTAATATTGCCGCTGGTGACATTGAGGCTGTCGGTAACGATATTTTGAGCATTGACCAACCCGGCCGTCAATTTGCCAATAACTGCTTGGGCGTAGGCGCCGATATCGTCGACGATAGTGCCCGTGTCAAACTTGACGGTATAACCGTTATTATTTAAATTCCCGTCATATACCAGCTGGGGCGTGCTGACGTTGCCGGAGGAATCGACGTTCAGCCGGCTCATGTCCGGATCGTTGATGGTCAGGCCGCCAACATCCGATGACGAGCGGGTATTTTTCCACTGGGCGTAGTCGAAGCGGGGCGCGGTCAGCCGGTAGCTGACGACGGTCGGCCGCGAGGCGTAAATAACCAATTGGAAATTGGCCGGGTCGACCGTATACCAAGTGCGGGCATTGGTGGTCGGCGTCAGGAGCGGAATCAGGTTTTGCATCGTATTGCGCAAATTGGTGACTTTGGCAAAAAGCCACAGGTCGGACGCTTTATCGGCATTATTGAAATTGATGATATGGCGGTAGCCGACGCCGGCGACGTGCTCGTTGACGGCGACGGTGCCGGTCGTTTCTTCTTTGACGCCGGTCATTGACGGGTTATAAGTGGCGTATTTTTCGCCATTAATGACGTACGGCGGATCGATCGTGCCGGCGTCGATTTTGCCATCGCAGTTGGCGACGCCGGAAGAATAAGTGGTGTTGACGCACAGGGTGGCACTGGGGGTAGCAGTGCTATTTATTATCAGCGTGCTGCCGGAGGCAGCAGTGATTGTCGGGCCGTTGGTCGGGCCGCCGGGGGTATTGTCTTCCAATATCATGTTCCAGTTGGTATCGGTGTTTTGGGCATATGAGTGTAACATGTTTATATAGCTCATGCCGGCCGGATCAAGATAGCGAGTATTGTCGGAATTGTCGTAATACTTTTCAGCGTTGATACTGCCGCTGCCGACGTCCAATCTTTGTGTCGGGCTGGTTACGCCGATCCCCACATTACCGCTGACATAAAGTTCATTACTTTGTGGTAAGGCATTTGCCGGTAATGAGCCGATGGCGACGGAGCCGTTGACATCCAGTTTATCCAAGGGAGCGGTGGTGCCGATGCCTAAATTACCGGTAATATCGCTATTGCCCGATACTTCGAGTTTATTGGCCGGCGCGGTCGTTCCAATGCCCACATTGCCGTTGTTTAAGACTGTCAGCCCCCTAGTCGTACCGTCGGCCGCCAGTGTGGAAAAGATATTGATGGGGGTAGCGGTAATCACCCACTGGTCATTTAAAGTATGGCCGGTTGTGGCTCCAAAAGTAATCGTTACTCCATTAGTCAGCGTCTGGGCCGATCCGGTGATGGCGACGCCTGTCGTCCATGATCCCGCGCCTTTTTGCCACTTGAAGGTATCCGGTGTCCCTGTCGCGTCGATGACGACGGTATAGGTCTGGGCAGTAGTATCGGTACCGGTATAAGTGCCGCCGGAAGTGGCATCATTTAAGCCGGTGCCGGTAAAGACGGCGCTGCCGATACTGCCCGATCCTTTGACATCCAATTTGTATGCCGGTGAAATGGTGCCGATGCCGACGTTGCCACTGCTATCTATCAACATCCGATACGCTGTTGCTGTACTGTCATAAATACCAAAAGCTCCGCTATTAGCTCCCAATGTACCAAGACTCTGTACTAACCAGTCCCGGGAAGCTTTAAGTTCCAAATTAGAATTATAGGAAGTGTTCGCATTTTCGACTAAACTAGTTAAATTTGCGGTAGAATTTTGATAAACATGTAACTTTTGACTCGGCCCCGTCGTCCCAATTCCCACATTGCCGGAAACATATAACTCATTACTTTGTGGTAAGGCATTTGCCGGTAATGAGCCGATGGCAGCTGAACCATTCACGTCCAGCTTGTTTAATGGGGTAGTGGTGCCGATGCCGACGTTGCCATTTTGGTCTATTCTCATTCTTTCAGATACGCCAGAGACTCCTGTAGCGAAAGTCAAACTTCCAGTTGAATCGTTCCCAATATAATTATTGTTTGTTGCTGAAGCATAATAGGTGTAGATCTTGTTTCCTATACTGTTTCCAGTAGTAATATTTCCACGTACGTCTAGTGTCTGAACTGGACTCGTCGTCCCAATCCCGACGTTGCCGCCGTTTTTGACGTATAAATTATCGCTACCAGCGGTTTGTAATCTTAAATTCCCGCTTTCCGAAGCATTGAGGATGATGTCGCCGGTCGACGCCGACTGGATGGTAACTGCCGCGGCGCTTGTCAAAGCGAAAGTGGCGCTAGTCGCTGTCGAGCGGATGCCGGGCGCCGCCGCCGCCAGTAGCAGATCACCATCTTTATTGATAAAGGGAACGTTGCTGGTATTTCCACCAGGCGGCAGGCCCTGAAGGGTCGCGGCATTCATCGCATATCCCACGTTCGCAATTTGTTGGCGCGGAGTCATTTCCGCATCGCTTGCCACTTGTATACTCATATAAACATTGGCATTTTCGGTAAAGACCGATGGATCGATTTGGCTCCCGCAGACCGACTGGGGTGGAGTGGGGGAATAGCCCGATCCGCCAATGAGAACAGAAAAGATTCCGTCCGTATCGGGAGTGATAGAACAAGCACCGGTGTCATAAAGCATGGTGCCGGCTGCGGGGGCATTGTACAGGCGGAAATCGACATTGACGGCCGAATTGATCGGATTTTTAGTGCTGTCGGTGAGGCGGCCCTGGAAGGAAAGAATCCGGCCAGCGGTAACCGGCGCAATAGGGTAAGCAAACGTCCGTGGACTTTTGTTAAAGAATTGATTGTAAAGTCCCGCACCGAGGACAGCGAGGAAGATTATAACAATGGTAAAGGCGACGTATTGTTGCGGTGACAATTCCTGTAGGGACGCGGTTTCTGCGCCCTTCATATTTTGTGTACGGGTGGTTGACGGGTCGGGAGACCCGGCCCCAACATTTTTGATGTTCAATAACGGAATCCGTTTCAATATCCCGAAAATGAATGATTTAATTTTATTGGCCGATTCGAACTGGTCGATTGACGGCACGGTATCGATGATCATTCTGGCTTCAGATCGGGCTTGTTCCGTGTTCCGCGTTTTTCCGCGTTGATTTCCGCGTTGTTCGGCGGTGGCGCTGGAAAGATAATTAGCGATTAGTGGTCTTATCTGCTGATAGGAGGCAGTATCTATAAACCCCTTCCCGTGAGCCCAATCTAAAAACTTATCCACCGACCGTAATTTCTTGGCCACAGTTGAGGAAGATTCTCCACGATCGTGAAGAGTTTGGATATAGCCTCGAATTGTTTCCGGTCTAATCGATTTAAAATTCATAGTTACTTTTTAAAGCGACCGAAGATCAGTTTTTCCGCCGGGTCGACTTTAAGCCCTTGATTTGTAATTAAAAACTGATGATTTAAAATTTTGAATTGAGTAGTTTTATATATATTAAATACGCGCGCGCGCGAAAAAATATATATCTGGCGGATAGGGTATAGTACTAAGGTTTTCACTATTTTCATGATCCAGGATTTAAGATTTATGATTAACGAAAAGCCAATCGCCGGCGTAAACCGAATCGCCGCTGGCTGCTTATTTTATCTTTTGGTCTGGATTCGATCACGGCCGAATCGTAAGGGCTGCCTTCCGCCGCCGGATCAAATAACAATTTGAGCGCGTTTAGCGCATATTTAGGGCTTTTTGAAGCCCAAGAGATCATAGAAACAGTTTTCATATAGTTTTATGAATTTATAATGGTGAAAAACTCGTTGAGATCATCTAAATCGTCACTTTGCGCCTCCGTGTCGGATTGGAATTGAATCAAGGTGTTAGATAATGATATTGATCCAACGTTACCGATTTTTTTCGCCACATTTTCCTTTATCCAGCCTTGGGTGATGCAGAAAGAACAAAACTTTCGCATTGTTGAGAGGCGACGATTAATGGTTTTGGGAGGAATACGATTAGTGGTTAGATAATTTTTATATTCGGCGATTGTTTCGGCGGTTAACAATTTTTGTAGGAGCAAGGCTTCCTCGTCCTTATTTACTACATTTTGTTGCGTATTTGTTATCCACCCGGCGAAATGCCGGAAATCAGACAGGTAATTCTTGATTGAAACCGGTTTGGCATTTCCCGCAAAAAGGTAATTCCGAAACGGGGCCTCAAAATTATAAAGATTATACGGGTGAACCATATGATTTCATAATAAAACAATAATAATAACGGTGTCAAGAGGTATTTTATATATATTTTGATATAGAAATTACCGCGAATTAGAAATAAATTTAAACGAATAAAAATACCTCATAGTAAGATTTAATTGTATTTAATATAATTACCGTATGGTTCATTTGCTTACGCTTTTATATCAAATAACATCATAAATCTTATAGTAATATGTCCTTATAGTTGATATGTTCTTATAGTTGATATGTTCTTATAGTTGATATGAGCCTGGTGTTAACCGCTCCGGCGTCGGGAAGTTAGTCAGTCGATCGCTATACTTTACAACCAAAGCTACTGGAGAAAATCGAAAATTTGAATTTTCCCCTTATAACATCAAGCTAAAAATTGCGTAAAGAACGTGTAAGAAGCGTGATTATCAGTTGATGTATTTATTTGCTAAATATTAAAAAATGTCCGATGGATTATAAATACGCTTTAAACCGAATTGATGGGTGATGGGGTTGACTTTTTCTGTTAAATTTAGCTATATTTATATTAGGGTTATATGAAAAAGTTATTCTTTTTTTTACTAATAATATTGTTTATTTTGGTTGGGTTTTCCCTGTTTTTTTGGCTTTATGAAGTGAAATTCTTCGTTGGCCGCGCCGCCGTTACCGCCCAGTCTTTTTCCATCGACAATTCCTATCTTTTTACGACGCCACTGCGGGCGATGGCCAACGGACAAGAAAAAATCCGAGTGACGGTATTTATTCTCAACAATCAGGGATTGGGGGTAATGGGGAAAACGGTGCAGATGGGGCCGGATAAAAACCTGGTAATCGAAACAATTCAGGGCCTCACAGACGGCTATGGTAAAGCCTATTTTGACGTATCTTCGACCCATGCGGGCGATTACTTCCTCCAGATTACAGCTGATGGTAAGGCGCTAAAACAGCAAGTCCACCTGTCTTTTTATTAATATAATTAAAACGCTGATTATTCGGCCAAAGTGAGGGGATTTTTCTCCGCGACGATGAGAGATACTTGCCGGAGAGAAAGAGACCGGTTGCGGGCAATCACATGGGGATGTAAGAAGCGGCGAAGCAAATAGATGGTAATTAATGCCAATTCCGTGAGAATGATTACTTCCAACAGCCGGCTCTTGATCAGTGTGAATATAAGCAGAAAAAACTGGACAATCATCATCCACCAGGGCATAACCTGTAAATTAAGCTCAATGCTGTCCGGCGACAGTGATTGCTGCCAGTTGGCGCGGGCAAAAAGGCGGAATGTTTGGGCGCTGGCGGAGGGTAAAGATACGGAAAAATTGCCCTTGGCGTCGCTATGGGCGGCGAGGGAGGGAAAGCCGTAGGCCTCAACAGGCTTAACGATATTAAAATTAATTCCGCGTGAATTATTAGTGTTCATATAAACCGATAAATCTACGTCCGTATTGGGGACTGCTTGGCCCGACAAAACAATCTCGTCGCCGACATAATAATCACTACCGACGGACGGATTATTTAAAGAAACCGTCGGCGGCATAATGACCGGACCGATCGTGGCATCGTATGATGTTGGAAACGGCGGCAGGCAAACCGGTGATGTTAGCCGGCCCAGCTGGTCCTGGGCGGTCAGGCAGGCGGCCCGCGGCGATTGGGGTGAGAAACGGTTCTTAAATTCAAAATAGCCCTTATCATCGGCTGTCGTCTGGTCGTATATCCCCAGGCCGTCAAACGTGATTAGTGCCCGAGGCGAACTATAGCCGTAAAGAGTAAAATGGTGATCGCCGACAAAAGCGCTGACAGTAACGTTTTGCTGAACTTCCTTGGCTATCGTCGGTGGTTGTTTTTCCAACCGGTAAGTAATCGCTTGAAAAATAATAACAATCGCTAAAAGAAGCCCGATAATTGCCAGCAGATGACGGTACATTTTAATCCTTTCTCTTTTTCAATGCTTCCCGCAGTTTTTCGATTTCCGCTTTTTCCTCGGTAATTTCCTCTTCCAGGACCGATTCTTTTTTCATTAATTTAGTGTAGAAATTGCGGCCGAGGACAAACAGGATTACTAAGGTTAAAAGAACGACCAGCATGACGCGCCACGGCAACACCCAGACGTAGACTGTATCGGTCAGCCGTTGATTATTGCTGCCATAGCTGGCCAGAAGCGTAATTTTATACCGGCCGAACATCCATTTGTGGCCAAGCGATAACTCATAATTTTTTATTTTCCCCGGAAAAATCCGCCGATCCGGCAAGTTCTGCTGGTCGACGTATGAACCGAAAAGATTGGTCAAAGTGGCGTATCCGGTGGGCGACAGATGAATATCGCCGTTATTGGCCAAATCGATTGATAGAGGGATTGGTCCGTATTCCAGGAAGCTGGGGAAATTGACCTGGCTAAAGGACATGTTTTCATTACATTGCCGGCCTTGGGCGACAAAATTCAACAAGGCGCCGATTTTGGTGGTGACGCTGGTGGCGGCTTCCTGGCCGGTACCCAAGCGTTTGATGGCCGCCGGATTTGGTTCATAATAAACCATAGCATAATAACCACAGCTTGTCAGAACAGGCGGCGGGGTGATGTACATAGTTATTAGTACCGATTGTCTGGCCGGTATGGCGACATTGGTCGTGTCCGATAACGTGATCCAGGAGGACGCCGAATATGTTGGCTTAAGAGTGGAATCTTCAATAATTTGTGTCGTTCCTTTTTTATCGGTGATGATAAAATCGGCGACTTTAACGGTACCGATCGCCAGCGAATCGGAATTATTGCGGAATTGGACCTGGGCGCGGGTTTTGACTCCGGGCGTGACTTTTATATCCTGGACGGCCGGAAAAACCGAATAGGCGGCGGTATCCTGGGCAAAAGAGGGAATAGGGAGTAAAGCATAGAGAATAGCAAAAACAATAAAAGCGATAATGATAAATAATTTTTTCTTCATATTTTTATATATTTTTTATTTCTAAGCCCTACATCCTATTCTCTAAACCCTATGTTAAAACGTCGGCGTCGCAATATACGTTAACTTATTCATATAATATCCGGCTTGCTGGACATTACTGACGGCCAATCCGTAACAAACATTGGTGGCGCTACCGCTGACCGGAGCGATGTTACGCATAATAATCTGGGCAGTGGTTGAATCAAACGGCTTGGCCTGAAAAGTCATGCTGGCGCCATTGTTGTAAGTAAAACTGGCGTCGGTGCCAGAGCTGTTGGCCAGGGAATAACCGAAACCGGAAGCGGTATAAGTACGCCAATCGGCCGGCGTTGTTACGCTGCACGAGTTATCCGGACAAGTGGTGTTGGCCAGGTTAGTTGTTCCTAAACCGCCGATGGACAATGCGCCGTTTTCCTGGGCAGTAACGACATAACCGTTGGCAGCATTGGTATTGACCGTCAGTAGTTGTGCCAGGGTATAAAAAGTGCCAGATGTTACTGCTCCATAGGGGACAGTCGTCGCTGTCGTGGTCTGACTGGTAGTCTTGCCGCAGACACTCGTGCTGGACAAAACGCCGGCAATACTAAACGTCAGGTAATTTTGGACGGTGGCCGATACCAAGACACCTTCGACCGGAGCAGTAGCAATAGTTGCCGAATCTACAATATTGCTGCAGGTATTATTGGTATATGCATCGGTGCATTCATTAACTGTTTCCGCATAGATATCGGCCGCGCCGGTGGTATGGCCGGAGGTAACCGGAGCCGGATTGATTAATTTATTAGTGCCGCCGATGGTGATGGTGACGGTTGTGCCGGAAGCTAATGTGCCCGATCCGGAACATTTGGCGATGTGATAATTACCGCCGGCAGTTTGAGAGTTGACAAAATATGGTGTCCAGGTGGGGCCGGTGCCGGAACAGATAACATCGCTATTGCCCATTGCCCCGGCATCAAAACCGGAAGTACCGGCAGTGGCCGACGTGCCGTAATCGGGAAAACCGTCATGGGAAGTGGCTCCCGAACCGACGGCCGGAATCAGGACCTGAATATACGGATTGTTAACGGTCGTTGCTGTTGTGAAAACAACCGTATGTGTCGCTGATTGGCTGGCGATCACCGGATCACCGTCCATCGTTGAACCTAAGGCTGTAGTTAGATTAACGGTCGTACCGTTATAGGTCGGAATGGAAGAAACGGTGTAATTGGTGGTACCGACACAACCGTTAGGAGCGGTGAGCGAGTCGCCGAAACAAATCGTATCACGGGGGAAAAGATTAACAGTGGTTGAGTCTGATTGGCCCGATGTGATTGTGAAAGTATTGGCGCCTGATGCTCCAGCGGAAACCTTTGAGCGAAAAGACAAGCGTGAATTAGAAAGAGTATCTTTTGCACTGGTCAATGTGCCGGCATGGACGGCTAACTGTTTTGGTAACTGGACTAAAAATAAGTAAGAAATTTGCCAAACGGCAAAAAGAATGACAATCATTTTCTTCATATACATATAATAAAAATGTAATTGTTATGTATGAATTTGTCAAGTGATATAATCTTTGTTATGCGGAAACGGTTTTTATTTTTAGGAATCATTATTTTGATTGCCTATCACAACGCAATATTTGGTCAATTCATTAGTGACGACAAGAGTTTGCCGGCCGTCATGAATCATTTTGGCGACTGGAAATACATGTTTGTTCACAACATGTCAATTATCTCCACCGGGCTAAGTTATCTCATTTATCGAATTAACGGCTGGCAGCCGTTTTATTTTCATGTTGTTAATATTATTTTACACATAATTAACGTTTGGCTAGTTTATGTTTTGGTAAAGGAATTGTGTCATTGCGGGGGAGCGGGGCGACCGAAGCAATCTGTCCCCATCGCTTTTATGACGGCCGCTATTTTTGCCATTCACCCAATTTTAACCGAAGCCGTTAGCTGGGTCTCCGGCCAAAGTTATCTTTTATATACAATATTTATATTATTATCATTATTACTATTTATCAAAAAGCGCTATTGGCTGTCGCTGGTAATTTTTATTTTAGCATTATTATCATCAGTTAAAGCAGTTATTCTTCCGTTGATTCTTATTGTATATTGTTGGAGTTTTGCCCGAAAAAAGTTGAGATATGTCATTCCGTTTGCGGCAGTTGTTTTAATTCCCTTATTAATAATAATTGTTCCCAATATCGGGCCGCGGATGATCCAGTCACAGGCAAAACCGGATTTCATTATGCCGTTCGTTTCGTTTGCTACCTATATCCGGTTATTGTTCTGGCCGGATAATCTGACATTTTTTCACGTCAATCCATTAACGACTGGGGATTATATTTTCAGTTTCAGCGCGGCGGGTTTATATTTATTAGTTTTACTTTATTTTTGGCGAAAAGATAAAATTGTTTTTTTCTGGCTGATGTTTTTTTTGATCGGCCTGCTGCCGGTGATTACGCCGTTGCCGATCGCGTCGTTTGTCGCCGAAAGGTATGTTTATTTGGCGGCGATCGGGATGTTTTATGTATTGGCGAGAATATTGTTGTGGATCGATGTTCTACTGACTCGGCGACACGATTTTTCTCACCTTATCAGTATATTTAGTTTTACCCTTATTATTGTTTTATTAATGATCCGGACAATCGAGCGCAATAACGATTGGCAAACTAATTATTCGTTTTGGCGGGCGACGGCCATTTCAACACCATTCAGTTTCCAGGCCCACGACAGTTATGGCATGGCCCTTGTTGATAAAAAACTTTATTCCGATGCGATTGCCGAATTGACCAAGGCGCTGATTTTAAAACCGGATTATGCTCTCGGCCACCAAAATCTGGCTTATGCTTACCAGTTAAGCGGCCGATTAAGCGAAGCGATTAATGAGTACAACCGCGCTTTATACCTTTACCAATCAGTCGCGACATCTACGGACAACATCAGTAAAATATACCAGGATCTTGGCGGCGCTTATTTGTCGTTGGAACAATATGACAATGCTTTAGTCTATGCCCAAAAAGCGTTGAGGCTTGAACCGGCCAATGCTGATTTGATGACAAATGTCGGGATCGTGTATTTTAAGTTGGGAAATAAAGAAAACGCTCGTAAATATTTTACTGCCGCAATAAAAATGATACCAAATTTTTCCAAGGCGAACTACTGGCTACAACAATTAAAATAAATATCCTCTTGACAGATTTTTTTTCGTCTGTTACAGTGTAGCTTATATGGGGATCAAGGAACGACGAACGAAAATTTTGCTTATTTTATTCTTATTATCGGACGTAAGTTTTAATTTCACTTCGTTTGACGAAAAAGTTCAAAAAGCGTTTGACATTGCTTTAAATGAAAAAACCAGAGGGACGTTGTCCGGATTACTGCGCGAAGGGTTAATCGAAAAATCCGAAACAAACCAATATAAACTGACCCCAACCGGTTTAGCTGAACTTTTCCTTCAGTTTCCTTTTTTCCGGTTCCTGACGGAAAACTGGGATAAAAAATGGCGGATTATCTCTTATGAAATTCCTGAGAAAAAACGGGAACTGCGCGACCGGTTACGCCGGGAAATGCAGGGGTGGGGGCTTGGTCCCTGGCACCGTTCTTTTTGGATAACTCCGCACCCGATTATCGAAACATTACGTCAGTTAGTTTCTCAAAAAGAAGAGGAGCAATACGTCCAGGCGTTTGAGGCGGATCATGTTTTTGGCGGACGGGAAATTTTAATTGAGAAAGTTTGGGGAAAATCGCTTTTGGATAAAAAATACCGTGAACTTTTCAAAAAATGGCACGATGTTTTGTCCGGGGAAGAGGATAAAATGGAGAAGCTAAAAAAAGTCGTTAACGCTTATGTGGAGATGCTTAAAACCGATCCTGGGTTGCCCAAAGAATTGTTGGGTGAGCAGTGGATCGGGTATGAGGGGTTTAATATCTTCAAGGAGATAAGGGGCATATTACTAGCGTAATTTGTATATAATATCTCCTTCAAGATCGGTTCGTCGAATTTTAATATGTAAGGCTTCCAGCGCCTGTAAAACTTCACCCGCCGGGTGGCCGTAACTGTTTTTAGCGCCGACACTTATCACTGCTAGCTTAGGATCTGCTAATTCCAAAAATTTCCGGTTTAGTCCATTTTTTGAGCCGTGATGGGGAATTTTTAAAATATCAATATGAGAAATGTATTGCGGAGACAATCTATCCAATACTTCAGCCGAAGCATCGCCCGTAAATAGGATCCGTTGACCATTTTCTTCCAAAGACAATATCAGGGAAAAATTATTGTCGTTGACGGTGCCTTCTCCAAGGATATCGGATAGATT
Organism: bacterium; assembly: GCA_021787635.1. Lineage (GTDB taxonomy): Bacteria > Patescibacteriota > Microgenomatia > UBA1406 > GWC2-37-13 > JAJYIQ01. The sequence goes on from JAJYLO010000001.1 coordinate 32,003, forward strand.
GTTGCGATGGTGGGCAAAGATGATGTTTTGGTCGATGTACTGGCGAGTGGGCCAATAAAAATCCAAGCGGTCGCCGGTAATCGCAATATCCAAACCGGCTTGACCGGCGGTAACCGGCACTTTTTTAGCGACGAGCATTTGTTTAATTTGCTCGAAAATAACCGATGGGTCATCCAGCGGGCCAACGATCAGCCGGTCGATGGTATACCGGTCGAGGATAAAACGCAAACCGCCGACATGGTCTTTTTGCGAATGACTGATGACGGCCAGTTCGATTGTCCGGTCGTAAAACGGCATGTAGCGGCCAAGGCAGTCGAGGACTTTTTTGTCCGGACCGGCATCGACAAGAACGTCGATTTTATTCTTAATTCGGATATAAGCTGCATCGCCTTGACCGACATCGCAAAACACGACGGTCGTACGATTATCAAAAAGTTGCCGGCAAAGAAGGGCCAGAATAATGAGAAATGAAAAAATAGCAGCATAGACAAGACTCTTTTTTGTGATTGGATTAATGTCCATTGGTGATGTCTAAAAAGAAATTGAAGCAAAAGGTATTTTTGCCAGCCATTGGACGACAATGACCATGCAGCTTAAAAGACCATAGGAGATGTAGGCGGGAAGAAGACCAAGAGCGAAATGGATCTTACCCAAAATCGCCGTTAAAAAACCAAAAATCATGAGCGGTGGAATAACCGGAGCAATTAAGAGATTGGCGAGCGGTGAAATAAGAGAAATTTGCCGGAAATAGTGGAGGATAATCGGAACCGTTAGGACTTGTGCCGCCAGAGTAATTTTTAATTCCTTCCACAATTCACTGGTGGACTTGGTTTGGCCAAAAAGAATAATTCCCAGGGTGGCTCCGTATGACAGTTGGAAGGAAATTGTGGATAGCCACTGGGGCCAAAAAATGGCGATAAAAATTCCGGATAAAAACAAGGAATAAAGAGCGATATCTTTGCGGCCGAATAACATAGCGACGAGCGTGAAAATTCCCATTAGGCCAGCTCGGATAATTGAGGCTTGCGGTCCGACAAATAAGATAAATAAAATGATAGTTAGTATAGTTAGCAAAACAGATATAGATTTGCTAAAAAAACGGGTTACTGTACCGATAATAGTGGCTAAAATGGTAATATTCATACCGGAAAGTACGACGATATGGAGTAATCCAACAATCCGCAGCTGATCGTAAAACAGCCGGCTGGTTTTAAGAGGAGTGCCGAAGATTATACCGTTAAGGAGGGAGGCGTGCGGTTCAGGGAGATAGCCGTTGATGACGGTGGTAAAAATAGAGGGTGTAGCCATAGTTTATAAGCTTATCAATTCCTTAATTTGTTCATACACGTTTTTATTCACGATTTTTTTATTCAACAGCTCTTCGACCGATCCGTAAGGGCGGTTTTGGATAATTTTTTGGGCCGTTGTTGAGCCTATACCCGGTAAACCGTCGAGTTCTTGGACAGTCGCCTGGTTAAGATTGACTGCTGTCGGTTGGTTTTGATTGTCGGGATTGGTATGTGTATCCGTCACGGACGGGATATATATCTTTTCCTGGTCGGCGACGATTTTGGCCAGGTTGAAATTGCGGTGAAAATAATTCAAATCGGCCTCGGCTGATAAGCCGTCAGCCAGATCGATAATATCCTTGAGGCGGGCGGAGGAGGTGACTTCGTACACGTTGGGTTTATTGACCGCGCCGGCCACGTCGACCATGATGCCGTTATTTTTGGTGGCAGCAGTTGCTTCTTCGATTGAGACGGACATCCGGCTATTTAAGCTCTGAAAAAAGATTATACCGGCGGTAAAGGCGGCAGTTAACGCTATTGCCGCCAGTGCCAATTCTATCTTGTATTTTTGGAAAGGTTTAACTAGCGGTAGAAAAGATTCTAGAAAGCCGGACATAGTTACAATGTAGCAATGTTGTATTTTCATGTCAATGGACTATAATCTACAAAATAGCACTAATAGGAACTTCTGACAATCTATGAAAAAGCAATTACCTACCTTAAAATTAGAAGCCGAACTATAGGATAATGAACGGCTGGTAATCGGTATTGGCGATGTAGGTCGTGGGGCTCTAGCAGGCCTCATCACCGCCGGAGCAGTCTGTTTCTTTCCGCCGGTTTCTTCGCTTTCTTTATTAAATCTAGGGATTAATGATTCCAACTATCCAGACAGTATACTTGTTACTGCCGGCAGGAAAATAAGGGTTATGGGACGAAAAAACACATTGAGGCAATCAGAAAATACGGGAAGACGAAACTGCATAGAGAGTTATTTATTCGTCATTTCTCAACCGGCGGATAACAATAACGGCGATAATCAAAGCGGCCAAAACGGCAACAGTAAATTTAATCGGCAGGGCGATAAACGCGGTCGAGGCAAAAATCTGCGGTGAATTTTCGCCGAAGTTGACAGCGGTGTTGAGGTGATATTGGCCGATAAAAAAGCCGGATAAAACGAGCGATGTAGGAGTTACGCATGCTTCACTCCTGCACGTTAATTCCGCCGATGGCGTCGCTGTCATTAGCCGTTGCGATCCGGCCAAAACATTTTGCGGCACAATGTCGTAATTGGCCGTTTCTCCGAAGTTGCCGCGTAAAGTAATTTTACCCTGCGGCGTAAACAGATTTCGGCCTAAATTCCGGACATATAATACGACCGGAATTTTATCAGTGCTGTCAACTAACCGAACCGGATTACCAAATAAATTAAACCGGAAACGGGAAATGACATCAAAAAGCGCTATTTTGCTTTTGACATCGACGGCGCCGCTGTCAGTAACGGTTATTAGGATATTGCTGCCGATTGAGGCTTTTGTTCTGGCCGAACCGATTCCTTCGGTGGCCGGCGGCGGCGATGTTTCAGCGAGCAACGTGTAGTAATAGTCGCCGTTAGGTGTCCCGTCGGGAACCCGGATATGGAGAAGTAATTGCACCGAGTCGCCGGTTTTCATAAAAAAAGGCTTATCCATTTCCAAATCGGCATTGTCCAAACTGAAACGGATCGGCCCGGAGAATTCGGTGTCTATATGGACGTCGCCAAAATTATCTTTCGCCGAAAATGGCCGGACTTTAGCGGTAATAATCGTTGGATCGCCCTGGTTGATCAGCCGGTAGGCAATCATAATCGACTTGCCGGGTTTAATGATTGTTCGCAGTAAGGGAGGGGAGATAGCGAGATCGACCTGCTGGGCTTTTACCGTTAACGGCAACGTGACCAATAATGTTAGGATTCCGATGATAGTTAAGAGTTTGTTTTTCATATTTATACACCGATTAACACGGATTACTAACGGATTTTCACTGATTTACGGACCCATGTCTCCGTATTAATCCATCGGTTATTATCCGTGTTCACCTGTATGTTTTAATATGACGGTGTTGCCACAAAATTGATAATCGTCTGATAGCTGCCTGCGGGTTGAGTATTACTGACGTTAACTTTATAGGTAATGGTCGACTGGCGGTTGGTACCGACCGTACTGCTGCTCATAACAACGGCCGGCGAAGAAATGCTGGCAAACGGCCGGTAATAAGTGCTGTTGATAAAATCGGCCGGGATGTCGTTGCCGCTCATGTTGTATCCGAAACCATAAGCCGTACCGGAACTCCAGACTTTGGCGGTTCCCGTATTACAGGTGTTGCTGCCGCCGTCGCAACTGGTGTCGGGGATAGTGGTTGTCGGATTACTTAAAAGTGCCATTGAGCTGTTTTCACCGGCTGTTACCTGATACTGGCCGGCGCCGCCATAATCGATCGTCAGTGTAGCATTGGCGGTGCTGGGAGTTTGGGCACTCAAAGTGCCCAAGTTGATATTGGTATTGGATATGACGAAGCGAAAAGGGATAATGGAGTGAAGATATTGAAAACCGGCCAAAATATAGTAACCGGAGGAAGAAAAACTGCCGGCTGCCGTTTGACCGACCGTATCGGAAAGGGCATAGTTAGTTGAACTTTTATTGCCGGCTGCATCGCTGACGTTAGCCGACTCGATCTTGTAGTCTGGTGAGTACATGCTTACCGCTTGGACCGGGGTATTTAATATGAAGTATTGAGTATAAAGTATGGGGAATACAACCAATCCAATATAAAATACCAAATACCTCATACTTTATACTTAATACTTAATGCTAATGATTAAATGATTAACTGTTCTCCTTTTCATACTCTTCAATCAACTTTTCCATCCGATGGGTAGACTTACGAATACTTTCCAGATCATGATCTCCCAAAAAATTCTCGACCGTAGTTTTTATATTTTTGAGGTGATTTTTGAGCATCAAGGACAAAAAAAGAAACGTGTTTTCCTTGTTTTTTTGGTTTTCCAAGTAAAGGGTTCCCATGAATAGGGCAAACGGTGTCAAGAAAGCGAGCGAAAAAATCGGCAGTAGGGAATGCAGATCGGTATTCCCATTAGGCAGATTAAGGAGAAAAAAAATAACGAGGGTCAATGTGGCCGTAATGGAAATAACCGGTTCAAGCAGGAGACTTAAGGAAAAGAGTAAAAAATAAATCAGAAAGAAAAAAGGGGAATCGGTACCGCCGGTCGTATTAACGATGCCGAGAACGACCAGGGTGAATATGACCGATTCCAATAAGAGCGAATGTACGGACGCGTCATGTCGCGCACCAACGAATTTTTTGGCAATAAACAAAACTAAAAAGAGCCCGGCGGCAATCTGAATGTCGTACTGGGCGAGACCGGTTTTAGGGAAGATAAACGTTAACGCGATCGCCACTATCAAAATGAGGGAGTGGATAACTTTTTTGGACATAATTACATTATATATACGGCAATCTTATGTTACAATATGAGTTATGCCAAATATAAAATCATTACCAAACAATAATTTTGCTACCGATGTCGTTGAAGAACTTAAAAAAGTCAGCTGGCCGAACCGGAAGGAAACAGTGAGATTGACAACGGTTGTGATCGCAATCTCCTTGATAATCGGGACATATATCGGTATAATTGATTTCCTACTAGCCAAAGGGTTAGATATTTTCACAAAGTTTAGATAAATAATAATTATTTTATGGCAGAAGATCAGAATCAGACTGTGCCGGTTGCGCCAGAACCGCAGCCAACCCCCTCAACGGGTAAATGGTATGTTATTCATATCCAAACCGGCTATGAAAGCCGGGTCAAGCATGCGCTGGAGCAGCGGGTAAAAAGCCTTGGTGTTGAGGGCAAGATTTTTGACGTCGTTATTCCCACCCGGGAAGTGGTTGTTGTCAAAAAAGGCAAAAAGACTAAAGCGACGGAAAAAGTTTTTCCCGGCTATATCCTTATTCAGATGATTCTTGATGACGATTCGTGGTTGGTGGTGCGGACGACCGAAGGTGTTACCGGTTTTGTCGGCGCCGGCCTTAAACCGACCCCGATTTCCGAAAAAGAAGTCGAGGCAATTATGAAGTTTGTTACCCAGGAACAGCCGAAATTCAAGACGAAATTTTCCGTGGGCGAAGCGGTCAAAATCACCGAAGGGCCGTTTGCCGACTTTTTGGGCACGATTGAAGGAATCGACGAGGAACGGGGGAAGGTTAAAGTACTGGTTTCGATTTTTGATAGGGAAACGCCGGTGGAGCTGGATTTTTTACAAGTGGCGAAATTATAATTTTCAATTTACAATTTTCAGTTTTTAAACGGTTTGAAAACTGATAATTGATTGAAAATTGAGAACTGAAAATTGAAAATTTAATAGATATGGTAAAAAAAGTAAAAACAATCATTAAGCTCAATCTCCCCGCCGGGGAGGCGACTCCGGCGCCGCCGGTTGGTCCGGCTTTGGGCCAGCATGGCGTGCCGATAATGGACTTTATTAAGGAATATAATGCCCGGACGGCGAAATTAAAAGGGCAGATTATTCCGGCGGTGATTACCGTTTATGAGGACCGGTCGTTTACTTTTATTACTAAACTGCCGCCGGTCGCCGCCATGATTAAGAAAAAAATATCGTTGCAAAAAGGTTCGGGCCGTCCCAATACGGAAAAAGTTGGCAAATTAACCAAGGCGCAGGTCGAGGAAATTGCCAAGGAAAAACTGGCCGATTTGAACACGGATAACATTGAGGCGGCGATGAAAGTCGTTGCCGGAACGGCGAGATCGATGGGGATTGAAACGGAGTAATTTTTAATTTTAAATTTTTAATTTTAAATGGGAAAAGTCAAAGCACGATTACTTGGAGACGTTGAAGTCGAGAAGAAACAGAAAGAGGAAGCGAAAACTAAAGCCGCGGAAAAAAAGATGAAAAAAACACAGAAGGAAGAAACGCCAAAAGACGCAAAACAAGTTGGGGTTGGATTTTCCAGCCCGAAAAAGGAAGAAAAAAAATCCGCTCCGCCTTCGCTTAAGCTTCGGCGGACAAGGGGTAAAAAATACCAGGCGGCTAAAACATTAGTCGATAAAAATAAGTTTTATCCGTTAGACGAAGCGATAGCTTTGCTGAAAAAAATGGCACTGGCCGCTTTTGACGAAGCAGTTGAGCTTCACCTTAATGTTAATGAAACCGGCTTGAAAGGCGAAGTGGAATTGCCTCACAGCACGGGTAAAACCGTGCGCATTGCCGTCGTCAACGACGCGGTCCTTGCCGATATCGAAAAAGGAAAAATCGATTTTGATATTTTGATTACTCATCCGTCTTTTATGCCGAAGCTGGCGCGGTTTGCTCGAGTCTTAGGTCCGAAAGGCCTGATGCCTAATCCCAAAGCGGGCACGATTTCCACCAATCCCGATGAAGTGGTTAAAAAATTTACTAAAGGGACATTGCGTTGGAAAACCGAACCGAAATTTCCACTTGTCCACCAGATGATCGGCCGAAAATCGTTTGACGAAAAAGAATTAGCGGCCAATGCCGAAAAATTCATTCAGTCAGTTGGGCCTAATCGTATCACCAAGGCATTCATCAAAACCACGATGAGTCCGGCGGTGCAGTTGGAAATTAATAAGGAATAAAATCTTCTTCCGATACAAATTCGTTTTAATGCTGTTTTTGGCTGGGTAAAAAATCCATTTGAGTCGTTCCGACATTCCAATAACTCTTCAACGATCGTATAATAGTTATTTAGTATTGATTATAACTTGACAACGATCGTGGATGAGTTATCATAAAATTATGGTTGAAAAAAAACGGAAGTTGAAATCAGGACAACTGTACTGGGAAATTTTGAAAGTGATCGGGATGGGAATCGCGGCCAGTAGCGGCAATCCTCTTCGGCCGACGCTGCCGATTATGGTTAGGGAAATTAGCCGGTTGCTTCGGGAAAATACCCAGGCCGATATCGGCGAGGACTCGATCCGCAAAAGTTTGCGTCACCTGGAGAAAAAAGAAGTAATTAACCTGGTTGAGCGTGGTGATAAAGCGTACGTCTATCTCAAAGACGTCGGCAACTTTACCATTGCCGAATATTCTATTAAGACACTACTTGATCTGAAAAAGAAAAATAAACAGTGGAACGGCAAATGGTTTTTAGTTTTTTTTGACGTGCCGGAAATTCAGCGCAAGAAGCGCGATATTCTCCGGAAATATCTGACTAAGATTGGTTTTTACCGGTACCAAAAAAGCATTTATCTTTTTCCTTACGAATGTGAAAAAGAAGTGGTTTATCTTAAAAAGATTGTCGAAGGAGCGAAATATATGAAATACATTATCGCGGACAAAATTGAAGATGAGGCCGAAGTGAAGGCCTATTTTCACCTGTCGTAAATAACTCTGTTACGATCGTAGCAAAGCTATTTATGTTATAATACGCTTTCATATGAAGGGAAAAATCCGGACAGCAAATAAGCGTGATATTGCAGCTAAACATCACCGGGTCCTGCCCCGGTCAAAAAAAGAATTGCTAAAAGTACTCGGCGCTTTTTTTGTATTTGAAGCGGACGGAAAAATTATTGGGTGCTGCGCACTGGAAATCTATAGTTCACGAATTGCCGAAATTCGCTCACTCGTCATTGATAAAGATTACCAAAATAATGGCATCGGAACCATTTTGATCAAAGCCTGCCTGACGCGCGCCGAAAAGAAGAAGATACAAAAAATTCTGTCGGTGACCGATAAGGTCGATGTCTTCCGCAAATGCGGGTTTGATACGTGCCTAAACGATCAATATGCGATGTTTGCCAATCCTAAGAAGATCAAGCTCTAAACCTTTTTTTCGCTTCATCGACAATCAGATCGGCCGCATCTTTGATGCTTAAATTCGGCCCGGTGCGAATGACCAGATCATAGTGATGGGCTTTGCGCGGATCATGTTTATAGACGTTTTTCACAAAATCAATCCGCCGTTCGTCGGATTGCCGGATATCGCGGATGGCTTCGCTCCGGACCATGTTTTCGTATTCCATCAGCCATTTTATCCGCTGCTCCATTTCGCAAATTATCCGCACTTTCAACGAGTTTGGAAAAAGAAAGGTGGCTCCCCGGCCGACAATAATCGCATAGCCGCGCTGGCCAATTGTCGATAACGCTTTAACTAGGTTGCGGTGATAAACGGAAAAGTTCAGATAGCGTTCGCCAAAAAAATCAGCAAGCAATTCATCGATGAACGGGATATTGCTTTCATCGATTTCCTTAATTATTCCCCGGGCCAGTTTCGTTTGTTTGGCAATGTCGTCGATTATTTCCTTGTTAAAAACTTTCCATGGTGATCCCAATTGTTTTTCCACCAGATTGGCAATTGGCCGTCCGCCCGACCCTCTTTCGCGTGATAAAGTAATAATTGGCTTTTTCATGGTATTATAAATATAATATCATTTATTAAAAAGTCAATGGTCGATCAAGGCGGAGAATTTTGGCGGTATCTTTCCCAAAACCAAAAAGATTTGATTATTGAAGGGCAATATCTCATAAGTGATATTATTAAAGACGACGCCTTGCATTTTAAGGATTATTCTTTCCTGGTTTTTCCTTTTGCCAAAGCTTATGAAGGGTTTTTGAAACAATTGTTTCGCGATATCGGTTTTATTTCCCGACTCGACTATATTTCCGACCATTTGCGGTTGGGAAAGTTGATGTCGCCAGAGCTTATTAACCGTCTCGGTGACCGATCGCTTTATCAAAAAATCGAGACGGCGGCCGATAAAGCGTTAGCGGATGAAATTTGGAATACCTGGAAAACCGGCCGAAACCAGATTTTTCATTATTTCCCCCACAATCTGAAAGCGATCGGTTTTAGCGAGGCGGAAGAGATAGTAAATCAGATTACTCGGGTGATGAAAACGGCGTTTGAAAGACTGCGACTGGCGCAAACTGTAAAAAAGCTGGAAAGGTATGTTTGAATCACAAAACAGCTCCTCAACGATCGTAGCGAAGTTATTAGATTGTTACAATAGTGTTTTTACTGTTGTGACAATTGCCGTCGCGTCGATTTCTTCGTAGGCGAGCAATTCTTCCGGCGTGCCGGAACGGGGAATTTTACGGACGTAAAGATGGATAAAATTAATTAATGATAGATCATGGATGATAGATGACAGAATTGCTTCGCCGAGGCCGCCGGCCGGATAATGATCTTCGACGACGACGACGTTTTTTATTGTTTTAATCAGGTATTTAATTGTTGTTACATCGAGCGGTTTGACCGAGTAGCAATCCATGACGACCGTTTCGATATTTTCTTCCGCTAGTTGTTTTTGTGCTTTCAGGGCTTCATGAACTGTGATTCCTGCAGCCATAATTAATACTTTTGATTTATGGTTTAGAATTTTCGATTTATGAATTTTACTGCTGCCGATTTTGAATTCCTCCTGATTTTTATAGATAACGGGAGTTTTGTTGCGGGTCACACGCAAATAAAACAATCCCGGCTCTTTGACCATGATACGGGTTAATTTAGCGGCCGATACGGCATCACTCGGATACAAGACTACGCTGTTCAATATACTGCGGAACATAGCAATATCCTCGAGTCCCATTTGTGAAGGTCCGTCAGCCCCGATAGCGACGCCGGCATGGGAGCCGACGAATTTCAGATCAGGTTTCGAATATTGCGCCATTCTAATCTGGTCGAAAGCTCTTGTCCAGAAGGCGGCAAATGTCGCCATAACGGGGATAAAGCCCATTTTGGATAGACCTAGGCCGACCGAGGCTATATTCTGCTCGGCGATAAACATTTCCAGGAAACGCTCCGGAAACAGTTTTTGAAATTTATCGGTATAAGTGGAATTAGACGTTTCCCCATCAAGGACCAAAAGCGATGACAGTTTTTTGCCGACCTCAACCAGAGCGTCGCCAAAGGCTTCACGAGTGGCGACAAGATCATTTATTTTATAATTTGACATAAAAGGATTCTAATTTTTTATTGATTTTGTTAAGCTCCAACTTTTCCGCCGGAATGACTTTGCCGTGCCAGCCGTTCTGGTTTTCGACCGCCGGGACGCCTTTACCTTTGACGGTGCGGGCGATAAGCATTACTGGCAGTTTTAAGGTTTTAAAGTTCAAAAGCTTGAAAGTTGATATTACTTGTTGGAGATCGTTGCCATTATCAATAATAGATGTTTTCCATCCAAATGCCTCAATCCGTTTCCGATATGTTGTTAAATCCCACCCGAGCATTGTTTCACCCCGTTGGCCCAGGCGGTTGACGTCGATAATACCGATTAAATTGTTTAATTTATAGTAAGAAGCAATTGCCATCGCCTCCCAGACCTGACCTTCGGCCATTTCCGAATCACCGAGAAGGACGTATACTTTGGCTGATCTATCATCTTTTATTTTCATACCCAACGCCATTCCCACACCAATGGATAATCCCTGACCAAGGCTGCCTGTTGCCACATCAACATATTTAAATCTTGGGGTCGGGTGGCCTTCAAGCGGCGAATCGAATTGGCGCAATGACATTAATTCTGCCGTCGTTATCAGTCCGGCTTGATGGTAAAGGGCATAAAGTAGAGGAGCGGCGTGGCCCTTGGAAAAAATCAGCTTGTCGACCTCTGGCCGAAAATAATTGAAAAAGAGCGTTGTCGTCAGTTCGACGGCCGATAAGCAAGAAGTCGGATGGCCGGAGCCGGCAGTGGTAGTTGAGGTGAGAATGTCGCGCCGAATTAGTTGACAAAATTCCGTTAACTTTGTAAAGTTAAACATAATATCATATTAACAAATATTTTATGGGGTCATTACCGAATTCAGAAATTGTTTTATTAAAAAACACTTCCCATCCAGACGCGGTTAAAAACTACATGAAAGCAGGCTTAAATGAGACAATCGCGCGCCAGCAGGCTTATAAAGACTTAAGAACAGGACGGCTGGAAAGGGATATAAAAAACAAAAACCAAGAATTGGATAAGGCTAGTGAAATGGTAAAAAAATATCAGGTATTAAGCATGATCGATACGCTCACCGGATTGCCCAACCGACGGGCACTGGATGGTGACCCCAACCTTAATCCGCCTTACACTGGTGAACTGATCAGAATCTTTAGTCACGCGAAAAGATACAGTGAGCCGGTTACTGCCATAATGCTTGATATAGATTTATTCAAGCGAATTAACGATACATATGGTCATAAGATCGGTGATGAAGTGCTTAGGGTGGTTGGTAAGATAATTTTAGGGAGTATCCGCGGTGGTGATTTTGCCTGCCGCTATGGCGGAGAAGAATTCATAATGCTTCTGCCGAAAACCAATCATGAAGAAGCAGTAAACCTGGCGGAAAGACTTAGACTGAAGGTAGCCAAAGCGGCTGAATTGGAAAGATATCCGGTTACAGTCAGCATCGGTGCTGCTGATTACCCCAATTTTCATCACCCGGAAGTCGCTGACTCGGCGGCATTGGTCGGTGCGGCTGACAAATGCCTTTATGAGGCAAAAAAAGAAGGCCGCAATCGGATAGTGTCTATTAACGGGACTCGGCCGAAAGTATATCCCATTAATCCTACATAAAATAACTACAGGATAAAATACCTCTTGACAAATAAAATAATATACGCTACAGTGATATTATATGGAAAAATATTATAAGATAGAAAATTCTCAGATTAAACCCAATTTAAATATTAATTTGCTTTATTCTTTAATCTTAGTTCTTACTTCTAATCCCGGCCAGCTGGATGTTAAAAGTTCTCATAAATCTTATGGTAAGGCAATGCCCTCTCTTGCCGGAAACTAATCTGCCGGAAGGCATGTGGAATGGCTAAGAGAGAAATATTTACGTTCGTTATTATTTATGCGCAGCCGAGTCCAAAGACATTTCTGCGGGCTCGGCGCGTTTTTTGTTGTTGAATATTAACTCTTCAACGATCGTATAAGAGCTATAAGATTAATTTATTGCTCCAATGTGGATGTATCACCGAGGGGTTGGCCCAGCTCCTGGGCTTTTAGTACCCGTCTCATTATCTTCCCCGACCGGGTTTTCGGCAGTTTGTCGATAAAGACGATTTCATCGGGGGTGGCAATCGGGCCAATGAGCGTCCGGACTTGTTTTTTCAATTCTTCTTTGAGCGTATCGGTTGGTTGTTGGCCATGCTTGAGAATGACAAATGCCTTGATTGATTCGCCTTTGATTTCATGTGGTTTGCCGATGACGGCCGCTTCAGCGACAGCCGGGTGGGCGACAAAAGCGCTTTCGAGCTCCGCCGAACCGAGTCGATGGCCGGAAACCTTGATGACGTCGTCATTGCGGCCGACGATCCAAAAATAGCCGTCCTTGTCTTTTTTGGCGCTATCTCCGGTAAAATATAAGAAATTACTGAAGCTCGCCTCATTATTTTTGTTTATATTTAGCGCTTCGTTCTCAAAATATGTTTCCAAATATTTTTTTGGGTTTTTATAAACATCCATTAGCATCGATGGCCAAGGGGTTTTGATGACCAAATATCCCTGGGTATCGACCGGTACCGGTTTACCGTTGGCATCGACGACATCGGCCTCAACTCCAAAAAACGGTTTATTACAGCTTCCCGGTTTTAAGGGTGAAGACGGCAGAGGTGTTAACATGAACATGCCGGTCTCCGTCTGCCACCAGGTATCGATAAGAGGACATTGTTCACGCCCGATCGTTTTATAATACCAAAGCCAAGCTTCAGGATTGATTGGTTCGCCAACGCTACCTAAAATTTTTAGGGAAGACAAATCGTATTTTTTCGGCCATTCGTCACCGTAACGCATCAGCGAACGGATGGCCGTTGGGGCAGTATAAAATTTCGTCACTTTGTATTTTTCCACCAGCGACCACCATTTACCCCGGTCGGGATAGTCAGGAACGCTTTCATAAACAAACGTCGTGATTCCGTTTAGCAGCGGACCGTACACAATATAACTATGACCGGTAATCCAGCCGGCGTCGGCGGTACAGAACCAAATGTCATCAGACCGTATGTCAAAAACCCATTTCAAGGTCAAATAAGTACCGACTTGGTAGCCGCCATGGCTGTGGATGACGCCTTTCGGTTTACCGGTGCTGCCGGACGTATAAAGAATGAAAAGGGGATCGGTCGCCTCCATAATTTCGGTGGAACAGATAGTATCCTGCTTTGTTATTAATTCATCCCACCAGATATCGCGACCGGGATTCGTGGTGATTTGGTTGCCTGCCCGTTTGGCGATGATAACATGTTCAACTTGTGGCAAATCTTTAATCGCCTCATCGACATTTTTTTTGCACTCAATCACTTTGTCTTTATACGGATATCCATCAGCACAGATGACGGTTTTGGCTTCGGCGTCGATAATCCGATTTTTCAGGGCTTCAATGGAAAAACCGGAAAAAACAACCGAGTGGACCAAGCCGATTTTGGCGCAGGCGAGCATGGCGATTATTTGCTCCATAATACGCGGTAAATAAATGCTGACTTTGTCGCCTTTTTTCAGACCTAAAGATTTTAGGCCATTAGCCAGGCGGCAGACCTCTTCGTTTAATTGCCGGTAAGTGTATTTTCGGACCGTTCCGTCCTGCCCCTCCCAGATATAAGCTAGTTTGTCAGCGATAGGCGTTTTCTGATACCGATCTAAAGCGTTGTAGACGATATTGGTCTGGCCGCCGACAAACCAGCGGGCATAAGGATAATCCCAGGCAATGACTTTATTCCATAGTTTAAACCACGAGAGTTCTTTAGCAATATTGGCCCAGAAGGCTTCCGGATCTTCTTTAACCTGGGCATACAATTTTTCGTAATCGGGGACGTAGGATTCTTCAATTGTTTTCTCAGAAGGGAAAATCATATTTTATTTTAGGAACTCTTTCGTTTATAGTCAAGGCGTTTTTTTACATTGATTTTGCCGGTTTTTATGATACGCTTTCTTTTATGAAAACCAATTTGTTTACAGTTGAATATTATCGCCCGGCCTAAACGGCGGGATGTTTTTTTGGAAAAAGACCAGCCGATACAGGATACGACTCTTAATGAATTATTGTAAAGATTCAGTATAATAAAACTTATGAGCAATTTAAGCCTTGAGGAACGGTTAAATTTGATCAAGGAGGTCGGGGAGGAGATTGTCACCGAAAATGAACTGCGAGCTTTATTGGAAAGCGGTAAACCACTAATTGCTTATGACGGCTTTGAGCCTTCGGGCCAAATCCATATTGCTCAAGGGTTACTGCGGGCCATTAATATTAACCGGATGACGCAGGCCGGCATCCATTTCAAAATGTGGGTGGCCGACTGGCACGCGATGGCCAACAACAAAATGGGCGGCGATCTGGAAAGAATCAAAACAGTTGGCCACTATTTTATTGAAGTCTGGAAAGCCTGCGGTATGGATATGAGCCACGTCGAATTTTTGTGGGCGTCGGACATGGCCAAAAATCCCAATTACTGGAAATTGGTCGTCCAGGTCGGCCGGACAAATGTTTTAAAAAGATTTATCCGCACGGCGGAAATGATGGGTCGGGAAGAATCGCTGGATAATCTAACCGGTGCCAATATTATTTACTCCTGTATGCAGGTGGCCGACATTTTCATGCTGAAAGCCAATATTACCCAGCTGGGGATGGACCAGCGCAAACTAAACATGCTCGCCCGGGAAGTCGGGCCGCAACTCGGGTTTTGGAAACCGGTAGTGGTCAGTCATCACATGCTTATGGGGCTTGGTAAGCCGCCGCCGACTAACGGGGATAAAGTTGCCCGGACGATCGCCATGAAGATGTCCAAATCCAATCCGGATAATGCGATATTCATGACGGATACCCATGAGGATATCAAACGGAAAATTACCAAAGCCTATTGTCCGGAAGGCCAGGCGACGGAAAATCCGGTGCTCGAATATTGTAAATACATTATTTTCCCGCTGCTGCCGCGGTTGGGGATGGAGCAGGTGGTGGTCAACCGGCCGGAAAAATTCGGCGGGCCGGTCATCCTCAATTCCTATACCAATCTGGAAAAATTATTTGCCGAAAAACAAATTCATCCGCTTGATCTGAAAAATACCGTTATTCCATTGCTTGATAAATTAATTTCTCCGGTGCGGGAGTATTTTACCAATAATTTATTTGCTCGTGATCTTTTGCGGAAAGTTCAGTCGTACCAAGTAACACGGTGAACCGCGGTTGACATTCGGGACAGATTATCATATACTGGAAAAATTATCTGTTTTCGCTACGGCGCTTTTATCGAGTGAGTTTACGTTTTTTTTCCGGGAAAATCTTCGTAATCAGCATTCTTTTTCAACAGAGGGGAGGTGATCTTCATGAATAAAAAACTTTATGTCGGCAATTTTTTGTACGAAGTCAATGACGATGATTTGAAGGAGCTTTTCATGCAGGCCGGTAATGTCGTTACCGCCACTGTCATTCGTTTCCGTGACTCCGGTCGATCAAAAGGCTTTGGGTTTGTGGAAATGGAAGATGAAGCCGGTGCCCAAAAGGCGATCGACATGTTCAACCAGCAGGATTACAAAGGCCGGAAACTGGTTGTGTCGGAAGCCCGACCGCCGCGGCCGAGGAATGAAATGGGAGGCGGCAATCAGGGTGGAGGCGCGCCACAGAGTTGATCCGCCTTCGTTAAAACTACGGCGGACGAAGAAGGCATTCGCGAGTTTTTCGGGAGTGCCTTTTTTTATGGATAAAATTTTAGGTATTTTTCTTTTAATTCAAAAAATTTATCGGTGGCAATTGCTTCGCGGATATTTTTCATCAGATCGGAATAAAATTGGATGTTGTGGGCGGTGGCAAGATAATAAGCACGCGGGTCTTTAAGAAAAAATAAATTGTTTAATTGTTGAATTGTTAAATTATTGGAGCACATTTGGCAGCGGCAATTCTTATCAGCCACTTCATTGACGGTTTTATATTTACGAACGTTAATTTTGCCTTTGGTGGTGTATAGGATGCGATGGCGGGCTTCGCGCGTCGGGATGACGCAATCGAAAAGATCGACACCCCGAACGACTGATTCGAAAATATCGCGTACTTGGCCAATGCCCAATAAATGTTTCGGCTTTTCTTCCGGTAAAAGGGGAATCGTCCAGTCAAGCACGTCCTTGACTTCATCTTTGGTTGTTCCCAAAGCGCCGCCGATACCAAAACCCAATACCAGCTGTTTGGCCATAAATTTGGCTGATTCACGTCGCAGATCTTCGAACATGCCTCCTTGAACGATGGCGAAAAGAGCCTGCTGTCGGTTAGATGATGGAGAGGATTGTCGATCATTTATGATCGATGATCTATAATCTATTGCGCTAAGGCATCTTTCCAGCCACCGGTGCGTTCGTTCCATTGCTTTTTTTGTGTATTCATGGCTGTTTAGCGGCGACGTGCATTCATCGAAAGCAAAAATAATATCGGCGCCCAATCGCTTTTGGATGGCAATCGATAATTCAGGAGTAAACATAATTAGTTTCTCGTCATAACTAAACATGACTCCCTTTTCGGTGATTTGCAGCAAATTATCATGATCGCGGGTGATTGTCGGTTCTTTCGAGGCGATTTTACCGACCTGGTGGATTTTACCAAAGCCCAAAGAAAATACCTGAAAGCCGCCGCTGTCGGTGGCAGTAACATTTTTATATTCCATATAATCATTCACTCCGCCGGCCTGTTCAATCGCCGGTACCAATCCTTTGGTAAATGTATGGAAGGTGTTCGTGATGGTGTATTGAATTGTCAATTTATTAATTGACTTTTTGGGAATTGCCCGAATTTCCGCATCGGTCGCGACAAACGCCAACTCCGGCGTCAGCAACTTGCCATGCGGTGTCTTAAAAACTCCCGTCCGGGCATTTTTATTTTTATGGAGAATATTGAATTCAAACATATGAAAGTTAATTATATACGGTAAAAGCTCGGTATTGACATTAATTTTTCCTTGTCTTATTCTGGAGCGATGTCGAAAGACATAATAAACTATCACGGTTTCTTGAGACATAAGGAAATCGCCTCCAGACTACTTTCGGCGAAGAGTCAATAGTATAAGGAACTTCATGTTTAAAAGCATTTGCTTTCATTAAGGCTAAAATTTTTTCGGCATTTTTTCGTCCAAAGGGCGATATCTTCTTATCATGGTACAAGTGAAGAACTTCATCCGCCTCTTCATAAGTGAAACCGAATTCGCCTTCGTCGGTTTGGCGGGGCCAGAGGCCGGCGGTCGGCTTTTGGCGGATTATTTTTTCCGGTACGCCCAAATATTTGGCCAACTGGTAAACCTGGGTTTTGTACAGGTGAACAATCGGTTCAATATCCGAGGCGGCATCGCCGAAACGGGTGAAATATCCCAGTAAATGTTCGGTTTTATTTTCCGTGCCGACGACCAGGGCGTTATTTTTTTTGGCCAGGTCAAAAAGGATAATCATCCGGACGCGGGCCATGATATTGCCGCGAGAAATTATATCCCATTTGGGAAAGCTCGATATATCTTTGCTTTCCCTTAAAACATTTAAAATTTCATCGACGATTGTTTTTGTGGAAATTACTTTTGCTTCAGGAAAGGGCGATTTCATATTGAAATACGGCATACTGACGCCGATGATATTTTTTTCCGGCAACGCTTTTTTCAACAGATAATAAGCGGTGGTGGAGTCAACGCCGCCGGAAAGGCCGATAACCGCCTTGTCGATATCTTGCTCTTTAAAGGTTTGTTTAAGGAAACGGATAATACGGATGGTTTCGATTTTAGGGTCGATGGAGATTAGCATATTTTTCTTTAAATCACAATATTATATAATCATCACATGCAAAAATACAGCACCGGTTTGCTCATCGGTCGCTTCCAGCCTTTCCATAACGGTCATTTGTGGCTGATCAAGCATGCATTGAAATTTGTTGATAAATTAGTAATCGGTATCGGTAGTGCCAATGTCCAGGATAAAAATAACCCGCTGGGTTGTGAGGAAAGAAAAAAAATGGCGGAAGAAGTCATTGTCCACGAAAATTTAAGCGACCAGATCAGTAAAATCGTTCCTCTCGATGATTTTCATGATGACGAAAAATGGTTTCAAAATACATTGCGGCAAACCGGGCCGATCGATGCCGTTATCGGTAATAACGAGTGGGTGAATGACATTTTCGAAAAACAAGGATATCCGATTTTGCGGGTGGGGTATTATAAAAGATACATACTGGAGGGAGAGAAGATACGGCAATTAATAAAAGAAAATAAACCATGGGAAAACCGAATTCCCAATTATTTATTACGGATTACTAATTACGAATTAAAAAAGAAAATCCGCAATCCGTAATTCGCAATCGGAAAATTGCAATATGCATAATCATGTAATATTAGGCGGTACCTTTGACCATTTCCATAAAGGTCATCAAGCGCTTATTGACAAAGCGTTAGCGGTCGGAAAAAAAGTATCAATCGGCATCGCCGGAGAAAATTTGTACAAAAATAAGTTCTTAGCGGAGTCGATCGAGCCATACGAAATTAGATACGGTTCTGTCCGTCATTATTTGCAACAAAAAGGAGCGCTGGGACAAGTAAAATTAACGCCGATCAGTAATATTTTCGGTTCGTCAATTGCCAACCCGGCCGTTGATGC
This sequence comes from bacterium, assembly GCA_021787635.1. GTDB lineage: Bacteria > Patescibacteriota > Microgenomatia > UBA1406 > GWC2-37-13 > JAJYIQ01. Next base: position 50,918 of record JAJYLO010000001.1, read on the forward strand.
CGTTATTGCCTCTAGACAAACATATCAAAATACATTATTAGTCAATCAAAAGCGGTCGGAAAATGGTTTGCGCGAGCTCAAAATCATTATTGTCGATAACGTTTTGGCGGCCGACGGAAAATTGCTGTCATCGGAAAGAATCCGGACGGGAGAAATTGACCGGGAAGGAAACTTGTATGTGAATATTTTCCGTGAAAATTTAAATTTACCGGATAATTTACGGGAGGAATTACGAAAGCCGCTGGGAAAAGTGTTTTCCGATGTAGTGGCGTTTCGTGAAGCGCCCGCAAAATCAATAATGATAATTACTGTTGGCGATATTGTTTCCCGGTCGCTCGAAGAGGAGGGAATAACGCCGGACGTGAAGATTGTGGATTTTCGATCTAGAAGAAAAGATTTACTCGAAGTATCCCGGGTCGTACGAAATAGGCCTCGGCGCAATTCGCAGATTACTAATCATCCCGGAACAATTAATAAATTAGCTTCCGAAAGTATCCAGATAGCAATTAAAAATTTTCTAAAATTGTACGAAAAACAGACTATTGTCATTGACGGCGAAGAAGATTTGCTGGCCTTACCGGCAATTTTATTGGCACCGTTGAATTCGTTGGTTCTTTACGGTCATTTCGAGTTGGGTATTATCGCGGTAACGGTGACGGAGGAGGAGAAGGCGGAGGTGAAAAAGCTTGTCGGTAGGTTTATTTGAATGTATAATATACTCTATGTCGGCTAAATATCAACCGCAAGAATTCGAAAAAAAATGGATTGAACACTGGGATAAAAATAAAACGAATAAAACCATCAATCCGGACAAAAATCGCCAAAAGGAATATATACTAGCAATGTTTCCGTATCCGTCCGGTGCCGGTCTGCATGTTGGTCACGTCCGTGTATATACCGGTACAGACGTTTTAGCCCGTTACTTTCGAATGAATGGTCGCGCAGTTATGAATCCGATGGGTTGGGATGCTTTTGGTCTGCCGGCGGAAAATGCTGCCATTAAGGCGAAAAAAAATCCGATGGATATGGTGCCGGAGCATATTGTTAACTTTAAAAAGCAGATGAAAATGTTGGGGTTCTCCAATGACTGGGACAAGGAATTGGCAACGACTGACCCCAACTACTACAAATGGACCCAGTGGTTATTTATCCAATTTTACAAAATGGGGCTATTATATAAAAAAAATACCCCGATTAATTTCTGCCCGGTTTGTAAAACCGGTTTGGCTGAAGAGGAAGTGCTACCCAATGGTACGCATGAACGGTGTGGTAACAAAATCGAAAAACGGGAATTGCCGCAGTGGATTTTTAAAATCACGGATTACGCGGATCGTTTACTGGCGGATTTAGACAGATTAGATTGGCCAAAGGGGATTTTGGAAATGCAACGGAACTGGATCGGACGTAAAGAGGGTATGAATATTACGTACGATGTTGTCGATAATAAGGATGTTCGATACCGCGTTTCTCACTCCAGTGGGTCTCCTAGCCACTTCGTGGCAGACATCCCAAGCCGTTCAAAACGGATATCTTCGCTTCCGATTATCGACAAAATAACATGTTTCACCACTCGACCAGATACTAATTTTGGCGCCACATTTATCGTGTTAGCACCTGAACACCCGTTCGTCGCTTCGCTCCTAAATTCAAAAATCAAAATTCAAAAATCAAAATGGGGAGAAATAAAACAATATGTTGAAAAGGCAAAAGCAAAAACGGAAATGGAGCGGGAAGCAGAAAGCCGGAAAAAAACCGGCGTATCAACCGGTTTTTACGCCGTCAATAACTTGACCGGTAAATTAATGCCGGTGTGGGTATCCGATTTTGTCCTGATGGGTTTTGGCACCGGCGCCGTCGTCGGTGTTCCCGGTCATGATATGCGCGACTTTGAATTTGCCAGGGAATTCGGTCTGGAAATAATCCGGGTGGTTGTCGGCCGCGATGGCGATAAATCACCAATTACCAAAAAGGAGCAGATTCAGGAAAAAGAAGGATCGATGATAAATTCGGAATTCCTTAACGGATTGGATATTCATGAAGCCACAAAGAAAATTATGGATTATTTGGAAGAAAAAGGTTGGGGAAAACGGCAGGTGACTTACCATTTGCGCGACTGGATTTTTTCGCGGCAGCGATATTGGGGTGAGCCGATCCCGATGATTTTTTGCGAAAAATGCGCAAAAAATCAAGTTCAAAGTTCAAAATTCAAAGTTCAAAATGGGATGGCTGGATGGTATCCGGTTCCTGAAGACCAACTACCAGTTAAGCTACCTTACGTCAAAAGTTATGAGCCAACGGGAACAGGGGAGTCGCCGTTATCTGCCATTAAAGATTGGATGAATACAACTTGTCCGAAGTGCGGCGCGCCGGCGAAAAGAGAGACGGACACGATGCCGAATTGGGCGGGAAGCTGCTGGTATTTTATCGCATTTGCGTTTTGGGGAGAAAATAGCAATTCGGAAACGGAAAGAATAGCTTTTGCTTCATTGCCGCCATCAATTGGAAATTGGAAATTAAAAATTGAAAATTCGGGTAACCGTTGGTTACCCGTTGATTGGTATTTGGGCGGCGCCGAACATGCCGTTTTACATTTATTATATTCCCGTTTCTGGGTGAAAGCCCTGTATGATTTAAAATTGCTGGATTTCAAAGAGCCGTTTGCGCGCTTAAGGAATCTGGGAATGATTATTGCTGCCGACCACCGGAAAATGAGCAAGTCTTTCGGTAATGTCATTAATCCCGATGATGTCGCCGCCGAATTCGGTGTCGACGCGCTGCGGATTTATGAAATGTTCATGGCCCCTTTCAGCCAGGAAATCGCCTGGTCGGATACGGCACTGCAGGGATCGTACCGGTTTATAAAAAGAGTGTGGGCGATGTATCAACAATATGGTACCATTGCGAGGAGCGAAGCGACGAAGCAAAATGACAATCTTGTTGTTAAATTAAACAAAACCATTGCCAAAGTGACCGCCGATATTCCATTGACCAAATTCAATACCGCAGTGGCGGCGATGATGGAATTTTTGAACGAGTGGGAAAACAATTATTTGTCTGACGATAACGCAAAAAAATTTCTGCAAATTTTGGCGCCGTTTGCTCCTTTCACCACGGAAGAAATCTGGCATGAAATTTTCGGCGAAAAAGAGTCGATTCATTTATCGGCCTGGCCGAAAGCGAAAGAAACCACTGTTGTCGAAGAAGAAATAACGATTCCGGTGCAGGTGAACGGGAAAGTGAGGGCAGTAATAAAAATTCAAAATTCAAAATTCAAAATTCAAAGTGATGTTGAAAAACAAGCGATACAAGACGAGAAAGTAAAGAAATATGTGGAGGGGAAAAAGTATAAAGCGATTTACGTACCGGGAAAAATCCTTAACTTTGTATTAACAAGCTAATATGTTTACCTATCCCAACCGGGAAAAATTTGCCGCTGCCGTCCAACAGCAGCTTGAACCGAATATTTACAAGCATTCTTTGGCGCTGGAAGCCTGCATGGCCGGTTTATACGATTATTTTGCGGTCAATAATTTATTGGGAGCAAACGAACCGCCGAAAGAAGAATGGCTACTGGCAGGCTTGGTACATGACATTGACTATTCCGGCGAATACAAACCGTTTCACCCCACCAAAACATTGGAAGTCTTGCAAAAATACGGTTTATCGTTGCCGGAAAATGTTCATCATATCGTCAAAGTCCACGCCCCGGCCATTACCGGCCAGAAACAGGAAACAAAAGCTGACTGGGCGATATTTTGTGCCGATAGTCTGACTGGATTGATTGTAGCGACGGCCCTTGTTTATCCGAGCAAAAAATTAGCGGACGTTAAACTTTCATCAGTGATGAAACGGCTCCTCAAAGAGCCGCGTTTTGCCGCTGGCACAAGGCGAGAAGAGATAAAAATGTGCAGCGATCCGCAAGGCTTAAATTTGCCGGCGGAAAAATTTGTCGAAATTTGTCTTAACTCCATGAAAGCAATTGCGCCGGAATTAGGGGTGTAAATTTTAGTTACTTACCAAGAAGGACAACGATATCAGCTCCGGCTGAAGCCTCGCCTTTAGGTAGTATATCGGTGATTTCTCCAGCAAAAATAGACTGCAGTTTACGAACCGTGTCTGAATGTGTGCCGGCGATGTCGACAATTTCTGTCCCTTGATAATCTCCCAAAGCATTGCCAACTATAACAACATCAGCCCCCGGAATTTTTTCAATAATTGTTTCTTTTGACAAACTGGCAAAACCTTCGACTTTCGTTCCATTGTAAATAGCAATCTTTATTTTAGATACAGATGTTGGCGGTGGAGTCGATTGCGTAACAGTTGCCGTCTTAGCAGAAGAGGAAGAATTAATATTAATCGGCATCACTTCTATAATCTTATTGACTGATGGACGATATAAAAAGGCTTTTTTTGCTTTTATATAAATTAAAGCCTTATCTCCATCGGCCGCATTGTAAAAAAATGGTTGGCTTTTAACTTTATTTACGTCCGTAACCGTAGCTACAGTTGGCATCTCGTCAGCCGGTAAAACAATTATCTGACCAACCTTTTTTACTAATGCTGCCGCTTCAGATTCTGGGGATGCGGATTGTGTGGCTTCATTTTTATATCGACTGTAGAAATAAATGACTGTTAAAAACAAAATAAGACAAACTACCAAAATTATTATAAAAACTCGATTTTTTTTAGTTACTGATTTATTAGCCGAAGTTAAATCCATATAATAATTAATCATAACCTGATATCCATCATAATACAAGGTAGAAACTTAATGTAGGCCGGCTATGTGATTTAAGGCTCCACAGTGCTGTACCAAATATTTTCTTGCTTACAAAAAATAATTTTCCAACTGTCAAATGAAAATAAAAGTCAGAATGTGAATGGTTGCCTGATCCCGGAAGAGTCAAACCATTCCCCGTGGCGTAAAAGTTGATTGGTGCTTGGACCGGAAGAAATGGCCGATGAGTTGGGAGTGGTAATATAATCAGAAGAGGTGTTTTGTTCAAGCTTCCAACCACCACTGTTATTACTAGTAGAACTAGTATTGATGACAAATTCTGTATATAGTTTTTCACCTGATGCCCAGTTGGTAGAGGCGCCTGTAAAGCTTACTGTTTGCTGTGATGATAGAGTGCCACTTGAGGGAATTGTGCCGATTGTCGTTTGTGCCCAGCCGCTGCCTGAAGGAGCCGACGCATCGGTTGGGGAGATGGCGGAAACTTGTGTGCACGTTCCGCCCGAACAGGTTACTTTCAAGACCCGATACCAGAGCACTGTAGTTGTGGGTGCGTTGCGGCTATAAGTGACGGAGTATATATATCCGATTGTCCATGTCCCCGAGGGAGTATTTTGTCCATCAAGTTGAGTGCCGGTATTGATCCAGCCGTTGTTTGTCGGTGTAGTCGGCAAAGACGACGCACTTGTACCAAGAGAGGTGGTATTGGTGACACTGGGCTGAAATTGATAAAAACCAGTACTTTTGGCGTTTTGGGCAAATGTAGTTACGTCCGAGGAAGAATTGCTTGTCGTACTATATAAATTAGAGGTTGTTGAATAAGGAGATGAACCGGCGGTAGTGGTGGTATAAAAAGTATTAACTGCATCGGCGGCAATTTGCCATTGACGCATTTCCGTAAAAATACTACTTCCACTCTTATCGACAAAACTCAAAGGTCCCAATAAATAAAATTGCGGCGAAACGGCTGGCGGTAGAAATTGGTAACCCAGGGTAAGTTTATCGCCTTTTTTGATCGAAACGTTCCAGGATAAAACTCTAACCGAGATATCGGAACCGAGCGCCGAGTAAGGAAGATAAGATAAAGGGTCAACCTTACCGTAATACCCATTCTGATAATTTGGGTTATTCGGCTCTATACCAAAGTGAAGATGTGGTCCGGTGGCATAACCGGTTTCACCTGATAAGCCAATAACATCGCCTTTTTTGACTACCTGACCGGTGGTGACTTTTATACTGTCCAGATGTCCATAAATTGATTTTCCCCACGAGTGCCTTATCACGACGGTTTTACCGTATGAGTTGTCAATAGTCAATATTTTACCATCATCAACGGCTATAATCGGTGTATTCATCGGCACGCCGAAATCAATTCCGTCATGAGCGGTGAGATGGTTTTTCGTCAGTTCATTGACTATAAAAGGATCGTTGCTTGTTTCTCCAAAATTAAAGTCAATCGGATAGTTACCATCAAAAGGCATCCGCAACCCGAGGCTGATGTTATCATTCTGGCCATCACTTTTAGATTTTAATGTCGCTGTTCCCGATGCATCATATTTGGTTACTAATGGATCGTTTAACGGTGAAATTGTAAAATTTTCGGGAACGGTTTCTTTGATTGTTCCGGTAAAGTCCTGATTGGCAAGAATATTTATTTTTACCGGATATGTTTTTAAAGGGTAAATGCGTGTTGCCGATTGTCTTTCCACATCAAAGGCGACTGAATCTCTAACTTCAAATGCGTCGGAAACGGTATGCGTGCCATTTTTATCCACCGCGGTCAGATCCATATTATATGTTCCTGTTGGTCCGACTTGATAGTGAGCCTCATAATCGGGATTAAGGGTATAATCATGAATTTTGCAGTCGGGGTTAATGACGATTTTGCCGTTATCGGTTGATAAAATATCATCGATCTTTGCCGAATTATTAGTTATATGCAGGGTTACTTTGGCATCACAAACCATCGCTCCTTGACTATCAAGCACCGCCATCGCAATATCCGCCGTCTCATTAGGCAGATAAATTGATTTATTGGTATTTATAGCAAGCACTCCCCAAATAAAGGATTGTTCCTCTGTATGGCCCAATTCATCAGTCACTTTTAGCGTGTACTTTCCGGGTCTGGTGTTGGGGGGCGGATCAAGCATCAGGATAACTTCATTGCCGATGGTCTTTTTTCTTATAACTACCGGGACGTTATCACCGCTATTGTTGATTAATTCTGCTTTTAGATTTACTCCTTGTGCATTAAAAATCTGTACCGACATAGTCTCCTGTCCGGTCAATTCATTTTTTGAAAGCAGTGACATCTTTATCGGCTGGCGAATCACCGCCGAACTTTGAGTTGTCTGATCGTATAAGGGGAGAGTGGGGACTAGGGTCGGCGTTGGAGACGAGGTGATGGTTGGAAGAATGCTTGGTGACGGTGTTAAGGTAACTTCCGGATTGATAGTCGGCGTGATTGTTGCCGAAGGAGTAGCGGTTGGCGTGGGGATTATAGTTGGAAAGGAAGTTGGTGATGGAGACGGTGTGACTGAAGGAGAGGGTATTGCTGTTGGGGTAGGTGAGGTTATTGCCGCCGACGGCGTTGCCTCTTGAGCATAAATAATAGCGGCATAATTGTTGAGCAACAGCAAAGATATTATTACAAAAGAAGCGATTTTTTTTATAAATCTATTAGAATTTTGAAACATAGTTCAAGACAATACTGCCAACAAGAACATGGTAATTATTCATCGCCCGCATGCGAAGGAATATGATTGCGGACGCGCCGGCCGAATTCCACGGATGAGTGCTTCCCAAGTTCGTGTCCGATACATTGACGGTACCCCACGAATCTAATGTTCCTACCACATTTCCGGTTGAGCTATAGACTTGGTTATCCGCATTGTCATAAATATTCACGTCTAAAGCATTATTGGTATTTTCAAGGGCGAGAGTATCGTAATTGACAACGATTGCATTGGTGTTACTGCCGCAAGCGGTGATACTGGACGAACACCACGCGCTGAAATCTTGCGGCAATTTTACTTGAACTGCCACTGTATAACTCTGTAAAGGGCTTGCTGTTGTTGATGTCCAAGTGTAATGGTTCATCATAAGGCTGGCGGAAACAGAAGCATCCGAAGTCATACTGCCGGTTATATTTGTTGTGTCCGTTCCGACTCCATACTTTGTAGTTAGGGAAGCTCCGGCGTATTCTGCTGCTAAAACAATCTGTTTGAATGGTCGAGCCGTACCCGCATAACTTGGTCCGGAGTTTGGGTCAAAAGTGAAGGTGTTTGAACCCGAACCAATAACAGATTTAGTGGCAACACTTAATCCATAGTTCCAACCGGTACCAATTTGTAATCCTGTCTGAGTTGCATTTGTTTGAGCGGTAATATTCCCTATATTTATACCTTCCAAAGTCGTGCCGCTAGTATTATTATTTGACGTCATGTTAACGCGTAGTCCTGAATTATCTATGGCTGAACTACCGGCATTAGCAAAATCCACTTGAAGACCATTAACGCCAGTCGTGGCTGCTCCCTGACTTGCCCCGGTATTAATAATATTCATCATGCTGGTAGTCGGAGCAGTCGAGGTATTCATATTAACAACAAACTGTGTCCCGGCAATATCCGTGAAAACTATATTTCCAGGACTGGCAGCTGTTATTATGGAACTTCCAGCATTATAAGCAGATTGTAAAGAAGCCGAAGGGCCGGTCGCACCTGTCGCTCCCGTGGGACCGGTGACACCAGTTGCTCCCGTGGGACCGGTAACACCAGTTGCTCCGGTTGGTCCTGTTACCCCAGTTGCCCCGGTCGGTCCGGTAACTCCAGTCGCACCGGTAGGTCCTGTCACTCCCGTAGCGCCTGTCGGACCAGTTGTCCCATTAGCACCCGTTGCGCCCGTCGGTCCTGTTGTTCCTTGACTACCAGTTGCTCCGGTTGATCCGGCAACACCGGTTGCCCCGGTCGGTCCGGTAACTCCAGTCGCACCGGTAGGTCCTGTCACTCCCGTAGCGCCTGTCGGACCAGTTGTCCCATTAGCACCCGTTGCGCCCGTCGGTCCTGTTGTTCCTTGACTACCAG
>JAJYLO010000024.1 GCA_021787635.1 bacterium
GTCATCCCGTTTTTAACTTTATCCAGAACTTCCTGTTTGGTTTCAACCGGTACACGTTTGAACATATTCTTAAATTTTAATTAATAATTTTCTCAGAATATTGTCTTAGTATACGGGGTACACCCCACAGTTCACGTTTCATTGTTTCCTCAATTGTTAAACTTTGAACGCATTGGTTTCTCGTCGCAGTCTTTATATATTTCTTTCCCCACTCGATAAAATCATCTGGTAGAGTAATATTTGTAAGCTCATTTGAAACTTGTTTCTCAAGATCTTTTTCCGTTATCGGCGTTTGTTTGCAATTTCTGTCAATCTGTCTTGAACACCGGCAATAAGTATAAATTCTAATTGGGATCTCCATTTTATTTTTACCAAGTTGACACCGGGGACAACTTTCATTATGCTGCGGATTAAATTTTTTATGACATACGGGGCAGATCATCTGTGGTTTGACTTGAGCGGTAACGGTAGCGGAGCAGGGACACTTGATCATTCTCCGGTAAGTAGCCTCTTGTCGACAGCTGCCTTTTTTGCCTCTAAGTTGTAATATTTTCTGAGCTTCCTCAAATTCAGCCAAAGTAATCATCGGTTTATGAATTCCCTGGTGGTTTTCTTTTTGATAATAAAATTGTCCGGCATAAAAAATATTGTGAAATAAATCGTATGTTTGGTTTCTGCTTAATGGGCTGCCGTCTCGGTGTCTTAATCCCCATTGGTCGGTAGCAATTTTATTGATAAGCGCCGGTGTCATTTTACCGATTAATAATAAATCCCACATTTTTCTAACCAGGGAAAAACGTTTTTCATCGGGTAGGATATCTTTTAATCCTTTGGGTTTGCTCATGCTATTAAAATATCCGAGTGGAGCTAAAATTGGAGCGATTCCTTTTCTCACTCGGTTTTTTGTATGGCCATATTCAAGGTTTTTCTCTTGAAATTTGTGGAAAAATGGGGTCACGATTAGCATCTTTTGCGGTAAAGCGAAATAGAGTAATGATTGACAATAACAATCTGAATAAATTTAAGCAAGAATCTGCTTCTTAAATTTTAAGCGAAAAAAATTTGATAAATCGTTAAGTGAATTAATAGTAAATGTGGGCTTTTGAGTTTCGTTTAAAGGTAATTCTTTTGAAAACTTTCCTTGTTTTATCCAAATTGTAGTCATATTAAGTTTATTGCCGATTTCTATCTCGGATCTGACTCTATCCCCTACCACGACCGTTGATTTAGGATTATTTCTTGAGAAAAATTGACTAAATATTTCAATATCTTTTTTTCCTTCCTTAAATATTATTTTTGCAAAATATTTTTCTATTTTTAATCTTTTGACTTCTTGATACATATCAGTCCCACCTTTTCCAACCAAGATATTCCTGAATTTTTTTTGATTTAAGTATCTAATAAGTTCTTGTGCTCCACTTACTAATGCTTTGGAGTCAGGATCATAAAGAGTCCTTTTCCAGTCAAAAATTATTGTGTGCATAATTAATTTACTGCCGTATTAATACTGGCTGATGATGCATGAATGAAATCGGTATTTTCACACCCGGTTGCTTTAATGGCTATTAATTTCCCATCTTGACCGTCATTTGTAACTGAAAAGTATGGAGTTAGTCTAATACGGGCTGACATTGGTATTTCAATCTTTTCGTCTTCTGATTCATAATTCATAGGAATATTCAATCGCTTTTTAAATTCCTGAACAATATGAAGACCTGTTTTATCAGTAGACTCTCTTTGTAGGAAATGAACGCCTTCTTTCCAAGAACTATTTTCTGAAAATCCTGAAGACTTTAAAACATAGGCTCGCTTTGATTTGGAAAGATTTGCAAGCTCAAGTGACGACGAAATATTATTTGGCAACCCTGGAGAGAAGAATTGTTCTTGCCCTACAATCCAAGTTGGCGGAATGACAGTCCTTAAATACTTAAATGATGCATCTCCTAATTTTATCCTCAAATACTCTTCATAACGCTTATCACAGATTAGTGATAAAATTGCTTTTTCTTCTAAATATGGAGTTGGTGAAGGAATAATGTGGTCCTTATTTACAATTTGCCTATCAAGTAAAATTTTTATTGCTGGGTCTGAAAAGTATTCGTTTAAGTAAAAACCCCGATAAATATTCGATAAAGTTGATGGGGTAATATTATCGACGTTTTGAGCATTCCAACTTCGACCATTTCCCGAAAAAACCTTATCCGCCAAAAAAGTCATTTGGCCTGAATATGCTTGAGTTTTTTTACTATAAATAATATTTCCTTCAATTGGAGTGTTTTGTCTAACATGCCCTGGTAATGAGTCTCCTGCAACCATCGTTTCAAAACCTTGATTTTGATATGCTTGATTTAAAATTTCAGCTAAAGCTAATCCGAACGGAGAAGTTTCAATTTCACAAATAGAAAAACCACCCTCTGTAATAACAATATCTGGCCTGACAAATAGGTAATGAGCCGGATTATCACCAATAAAAATTTGAGGTTTGCCTGCATCCAAAATAGTTCGTACCCCCCATATTATTAACATACATTTCATCTACTGCAAGAAAATATGCGGAAATATCTAAGCCTATATTTTGAATGTCTATTTTTTGTTCGTCTGATAGATGAAGAGGGATAGGAGAAATTCGGAATGGAATTTTTTTGCCGGTATCAAATTCTTGCCTGCGGGCTGAATAAATACTGTGGTTTCCAACAACTGCCTCGATTGCTTCTCTCATATTTTTATGATAACTTAACCATGATTTAATTTTAAATGTTCTTCGCTAATATGATGACCTAAATTTCTTGCCTTTGATCTAAGATCACAAGAAATAATTTCATTATCAGGTTGAATATGGATTTCAACCGGTTCGACTTTAATCCCAGCCGATTCGATTCCTGCGATTTTTGCTGGATTATTTGTCAACAGCCTAACAGATTCTATTCCTATATGTTTTAACATTTCTCCAGCAACATCGAAATCACGAATTTCAGAAGGTAAGCCAGCGTCTCGATAAGCTCGATCAGTATCAATTCGTTCTCCAGTTTGCTGGTCCACCCTTTGCAAAATCTTCGTACCCCCCCCATCCCATTCGAACATTCCATTTAGTTGATGCATTTTTCCCGAAATTCCGGTGCCTCTACCTTCTTGCTCTAGATAGATTAAAACACCTCGACCTTCCTCGGAAATTAATTTCATAGCTTGAAGGAGTTCTTTTCGACACTCGCAATTGACCGCATGATAGGCTTCATTTGTACGACAGGCAGAATGAATTCTGGTTAAAACATTTTTACCATTACCTAATGAACCATTATCTATGTTGCCGAAAACCAAAACTTCATGATGACTTCCGTCGGTGCGGTCACCAAAAGCAAAGTATGTCCAATCACCAAATTCGGTAGGTAATGGTGCTTTTCCTAATTCGACAACTAATGAAAGACCTTCACTTCTTAAAATATCTTTATTATGTCGGATAGAATTCCACGGCTGTTCCCAACCAAAATTTCTTTGGGCAACAAGAAGTTCTGCTTCAGCCCTACTTGCAGGAGTCGATTCTCTTAAAGACATATTTTTTAAATATAAATTATGCTAAAATGATCTTTAGGATGTTATTATAGTAAGAAATATGAAGAAAATCAATTTATACAATTTCAAAAAAGACCGTTATAGTAAGGCAAGGGGTGGTTATTCGAGATTTTTAAATCTTTATTGCACAAACTGTAATAAATTTCTACTTTTATATCAAAAAGATGGACCGGGAATTTTAAAAAGACTTTATATGGATAGAATTTTTGCTCCGAGCGAATTAGTAGAACTGCAAAAAACAGATTATAAAGATAATTTAATTTGTAAGCATTGTAGAAATATTATTGGCTTTCCAATAATTTATGAAAAAGAAAATAGGAAGTCTTTTCATTTGAAACAAGGAACTTTCATTAAAAAAATAACAAAAGGACTCTATCCTCCTAAGATAAACGAGTTAAAATAAAAAATATTTCTTGACTTTGATTAATAAAATTACTGAAAGTTATGTTTCTGGGTTAAATTAATCATTTAAACAAAGGTGGAAGTCTAAATTATTTAGATTTTATATGAGGTTGCAGAATATAAATAATATTTTTTTTTAGCTCTGTCGTAGCGTAATTCTTTTGAAAAATTTCTGATATTACACTCAAAAATCTGATAAACTCATCTATAATAGAGTTCGAAAGAAGACAACGGAGGTTCGCTAACTTACTGTCCCTGCTGGACGCCGAAGAGTTTATCGTGGTATTGCCAGAATTTGCCCTGGTCAAGAGCGCACATGGAAGCTTCGGCCGCCTTCTCGGCATAAGGGTGAATTTGCGATAGCGGAAACTGCTTGTAATAGAATTTGACGTCGTTGCCGTATGTTTTGAGGATCTGTTCCGTTGTCGGATAGGCGCGGACACAATACGGGCATTGGAAATCGGCGAACTCGACGATCGTCACTTTCGGATTGTTTGCCCCTTCGCCCGGTGCATTGTTGACATCGACCGTTTTCTGGGTTAAGTCAATGCCGCCGTTCGGTTGACAATATTGTTGCATATCTGAAGGATAGTCACTGCAAGTAGTTGAACCGGTGCCGGCAATTTCCTTATCGATTATTTCCTTGAAAACCGAAAAGGGAAAAGCACCGCCGATAAAGCGGCCATTGACAAAAAATCCCGGCGTACCCTGGACACCTAAGCTTTGGCCATAGTTTTCGTCCGCGGCCACCGCTTTGGCTTTGCTACCGGAATCGAGACAGGAATTGAATTTCCCGGTGTCTAGTCCCAGGTCCTTGGCGTATTTTTTTAGATTGTCGACCGAAAGCGGTGTTGCTTCCGCCGGTTGTCCAGCAGCAGCGGTAACGGTACTACCGGCGATTTTTTGTTCCAGAGTATGTATTTTATAAAAAAGATAAAGGGAGAACAGGGCGACGACAATAAGAAGAAGGTTCATAAAATTAAAAGCAGCGGGAGTAGTTTTTACTTCCGTAACTTCTTCTTTTTTCGCTTTAACAACAACCTTTTTTGTTCTAGGCATATTATTTAATAATATTAATTATCTTATAACTGTACCAGTTTTTAAATTATTATCAAGAGGAATAATGACCGGTTTTTCCGGCGTATCGGCAACGAGGATCATGCCGTTGGAGACGGCACCCGCCATTTTTTTCGGTTCCAGGTTAGCTAGAAAAGCATATTTATTGCCGATGAAATTTTGCGGTTGATAATACTCGGCTAATCCCGCCAATATATCGACTACGCCATAATCTTCACCAAGATCGACGACCAGGCGGATCAGTTTTTTCGACCCTTCGATTAAGTTAGCATCCTTGACTTCACCGACACGAATATCCAATTTTTGGAAGTCGGGAAAGATGACGGGTTCTTTTTTCATAATTATTTGGCGTAAAGTCGATAGAGATTACTACCAACTTTTTCTGATTTAAATATTGATATTTTCCCGATTTCGGAAGTGTTTTTTACATGCGGGCCGCCGCAGAATTCCTTTGAGTAAATACCAATGAAATACACTTTTACCATCTCTGGATATTTTTCGCGGAAAAACGATTTGGCGCCGAGTTTGTCCGCTTCGGCTTTGGGCATAATTTTAAATTCCACCGGCAACGCCTGTTTGATTTTTTCGTTGACAATCGTTTCCACCTGTTTAATCTGCTCCGGTGTCGGTTTGACCGGACTGTAATAATCGAATCTTAATCGTTCTCCCGTAATATTTGATCCTTCCTGCCGGACTTCATTGCCGAGGACGTCAAATAATACCTGATTGATCAGATGCGTTGCCGTATGATATTTGATCGTTTGTTCCGATTGGTCGGCCAGGCCGCCTTTAAACATCCCCGCGGAAGCAGTGCGGGATAGTTCGCGGTGTTTATGAAATGCTTCTAAGAACTCCTTTAAATTAATGACTTGTCCTTTTTCTGTTGCCAATTCATGCATTATCTCGACCGGTAAGCCATATGATTGATAAAAATCGAAAGCGATTTTTCCGTTAATTTTATCTATTTTTTGAAATTCGCGAAGAGCTCTATCGAGCGTTTTTTCGAATTTATTTAATTCGTCTTCTATTACAAACATAACAGTTTCTCTTGTATTTTGATGATCGGAATAAACATTCTCATATGTTTTTAACACGCCTTCATCGGCGATATTAGCAAATTCATGCGGTGTTAACCGTCCGTTTAATTTATGCATTTTTATTGCTGCTCTTCTTAATAATCTTCTTAACACGTAACCTTGTCCTTTGTTGGAGGGGCGAACGCCGGATAATATGATAAATGTTGAAGCTTTAATATGATCGGCAATAACTCTAATTGATCGTATATTTTCTCCTTCATAATGTTTTCCTGACCAACGCTCAATAATTTTGACGATATCGGAGAAAACGTCTGTTTTAAAAATATCCGGTTCATCATTGGCTGCTGCTAATAAACGTTCCAATCCGCCGCCGAAGTCAACGTTTTTATTGGGAAGGGGGCTAAATGTGCCATCAGGATTTTTTTTGTATTCCATAAAGACGGAATTGCCGATTTCCAGAAATCTTCCGCAGTCGCAATTTGGGTGACATTTTTCGCCAAATTTTTTATCATGTTCGACTTGAGTAAATTCATAGAATACCTCGGAGTCTGGTCCGCCGGGTTCGCCCGCTGGCATATTTTGTGGTTCACCGGCTCGTGACCACCAATTTTTGTCTGGTCCGTATTTGAAGATGTGTTTTTCCGGCACACCGAGCGATTTCCATATTTCATAAGATTCCTTGTCTTCTGAAATTTCTTTGGTACCGGCAAAAACCGAGATATATAGTTTTTCTTTTGGTAATTTCAATTCTTCGGTTAAAAACTGCCAAAACCAGGTTAGCTGATCTTTCTTAAAGTAAGTACCCAATGACCAGTTGCCCATCATTTCAAAAAAAGTGGTGTGGCGGTTGTCGCCGACTTCCTCGATGTCTTGAGCACGGAAACAGGGCTGGATGTTGTATAATTTCTTTCCCAAAGGATGCGGTTCACCTAGTAAATAAGGTACCAGCTGCTGCATGCCCGATCCAGTGAAAAGAGTGGTGGGGTCGTTTTGCGGCACAAGAGGAATGGTTGGTACTTCGCGATGGCCGCGTTCTTGCCAGAATTTTTGGAATAATTGCCTCAGTTGGACATGAGTCATTGTCATAATGTAAAATTATAACACTATATGCTAATAAGAACATCCGACACTAAAACAATTTACCCCTTTTTAAATAAGCTCTATATCCCTCCTGCCAATTCTCATAAGGGTCAAAACGGAAGAGTATTGGTTATCGGCGGGTCATCCCTTTTCCATGCCGCTTCGATCTGGGCAGCGGAAATCGCTTCCCGTTTTGTCGACATTGTCCATTATGCATCAACAAAAGAAAACGGAGAAGTGTTTCTGACGTTGAAGAAAAAATTCCAAAACGGGATTATCGTCCCGCAAAAAGAAATTGATTATTATATCAAGGAAGATGAGGCGGTATTGATTGGTCCGGGAATGGTCCGGGAAGGCGAAGAGGGGGAATACACGCGCGATATGACCCGGTCGCTCATTAAAAAATTTTTGAAAAAAAGATTTGTTTTCGACGCCGGAAGTTTGCAAACGATGGATGCCGACTGGTTAAAGGAGTTGAAAACGAAACCCATAATTACTCCTCATCAAATCGAATTCGAGAAATTGTTCAATATACCGATACATAAAAAATCGCTTGACGAAAAAATTAAAATCGTCAGGGAAACGGCCAAAAAATTCAATTCGGTCATTCTTTTGAAAGCAATCGTCGATATTGTTTCCGATGGCAAAAACGTGTATATTGTCGAAGGTGGCAATGCCGGGTTAACAAAAGGGGGAACCGGTGATGCTTTGGCCGGATTGGCCGTGGCGTTATTTGCCAAAAACATGGCCGTCGAATCGGCGGTCCTGGCGTCTTTCATCCTGAAAAAAACGGCCGACACGCTTTCTTCTGAAAAAGGATATTGGTATAATATATCTGATATTATTGATAATGTGGCTAATGTATTGGTACAATTAAAGTTTAACTTATGAAGAAGGAAACCGTAACCGCCGTCGTCTTCGGTATCATTTTAGGCGGCATATTGGCAGTTATCCTGATTGTCAAAAACCGCGATTCGCAACTGGCGAAAAACAAAGCGATTGCTCCGACGGAGAAAACTGTCCAGCCGGCCCTGGCCGTCAATGCCGATGTAAAACCGATGGAAATAGTCTCGCCCGATGATCGGACGATTGTCGATAAGAACAGTGTTACCATAAAAGTCAACGCCATTAAAAATTCGTTAGTCATCATTCAGTCGCCGGCAAAAGACATGGTTTTTATGGCCGACAAGGATCAGTTCAGCGTCGATTTCCCGCTGGCATATGGTGAAAACGTCATCCGCGTGGCGATTTATCCGAAGGATAAACAGTTGCGGCCACAGGAAAAAGAATTGCGGGTTTATTATTTGGATCAGAATTTATGAAAAAACTTTTTACTATTATTACAGCAACAATTCTCTTTTTGGCAATAATCGGCAAAGTGGTTTATAGTCAAACACCAGCCTCGTCCTCCGCCACCGATGAAGCTTTTAAAGACAAAGTCGCTTCGGCGGCGGCCCGGTATTACAACAATAACGATAAAGCAGTGAGTGGTTTCATTACCGGTATAAGCGGCAATACAATCACAATTAATACGACTGATGACCAGACATACGAAATTAAACTGGATGATATTTTAACCAAGTATTACCGCGTCGTCGGTAACGGCCGAAAGGAAATAAAATTGTCCGATTTGCAAAAAGGTGATTATGCAATCGCTGCCGGTGTCATAAACGATAAATCCGTCAATGCCAATTTTATTTATATCGACGAATCGTTTTTGGTTAGAATCGGTAAAATTTCCCAAGTGAATTCGGACAATTATACGCTGACGGTGGTAACGACCGATAAAGACACTTATACATTAAATATTGAAGCAACGACTAAACAGCAAATTATTAACATTAAAACGCTTGCGGTTGAAAAAGGCGGTTTTTCGAAAATAAAGGTGGGCGATACGATCCATTTTGTAGCGCAGCGGTCAGGACAGGAAAAAAATAATACTTATTCCGCTCTTAAAATACTGATTCTGCCGCAAGAATACTTTTTGCAATGAGATATGTTTGATTTTATAAAGAAATTCTTCGATTACAATCAGAAAGAAATCGACCGGTTGACCAAAAAAGTCGAGGCGATAAACGTCCTTGAAGATAAGGCGCGGGAGCTTAAGGATAAGGACTTTATCAAGGAAACAAAGTCGCTGGCGGAAAAAGTCGCCGCCGGTACCAGCCTAGACGAAATTTTGCCGTGGGCTTATGCGTTGGTCAGAGAAGCGGCGCGACGTAAGCTTGGACAACGGCATTTTGATGTCCAGCTTGCAGCCGGTATCGCCCTTCATGAAGGAAAGATCACGGAGTCAAAAACCGGTGAAGGAAAGACGCTTTCGGCGACAACAGCGTTATATCTGAACGCTTTGGCCGGAAAAGGTGCTCATCTGGTGACAGTTAACGATTACCTCGCCCGGCGCGATGCCGGCTGGATGGGGGAAATCTTCCATTTCCTCGGCCTAAGTACGGCGGCGATGATCGCCGATCGTTCATATCTGTTTGATCCCCAATACACCGATAAGGAAGCGCGTGACCGCCGTCTCGTTCATTTGCGGCCGATTTCCCGGAAAGAGGCGTATGCTGCCGATATCACCTATGGTATCAATAGCGAATTCGGTTTTGATTACCTGCGCGATAACATGGCGCAAAATCCCCAGGAATTGGTGCAGCGGGGATTCAATTTTGCCATTATTGATGAGGCGGACTCCGTCCTTATCGATGAAGCCCGGACGCCCCATATTATTTCCGCGCCTTTTGATGAGGATACCTCCAAATATTATCGCTACGCCCAAATTGTCAAACAACTTAATGAAAAAACCGATTACGTTATTGATGAAAAATTAAGAACCGCCAATCTAACGGAAGAGGGAATCAAAAAAATCGAATCCATCCTGAAAGTCGACAATGTTTATGAAAAAGATTTCGATACTTTATTCCATATTGAAGCGGCCTTAAAAGCACAAACATTGTTTAAACTCGATAAGGACTATATTGTCAAGGACAATGAGGTGATCATCGTCGACGAATTTACCGGCCGGTTGCTTTATGGGCGACGGTTTTCCGAGGGGCTGCACCAGGCGATCGAAGCCAAGGAGAATGTGACAATCCAAAAAGAATCGAAAACGCTGGCGACGGTTTCCCTGCAGAATTATTTTCGGATGTATAAAAAGCTGGCGGGAATGACGGGGACGGCAGCAACCGAGGCGGAAGAATTCCATAAAATTTATCATTCCGATGTCGTCGTCATTCCCACTCATATGCCGATGGTCCGCAAAGACCATCCGGATATGATTTATAAAACTGAAAAAGGAAAGTTTGACGCCGTTGTCGAGGAAATTGCCCGGAATTATAAAAAAGGCCGGCCGGTCTTGGTCGGTACCACATCAATTGAAAAAAATGAATATTTATCACGTCTGCTAAAACAAAAAGGCGTACCGCACGAACTTCTTAACGCCAAAAACCACGAGCGGGAAGCGACGATTATCGCCCGGGCCGGGGAAAAGGGAGCGGTGACGGTTGCCACCAACATGGCCGGTCGGGGTGTCGACATCATTCTTGGCGGCGAGCCGAACGTGATAAAAGAATGGCCAAAAAAACATGACGAGGTTGTCGCTTTGGGCGGTTTATATGTTATTGGTACGGAAAGGCACGAGTCGCGGCGGATCGACAATCAACTACGGGGACGGTCGGGGCGGCAGGGTGATCCCGGCGAGACGCGTTTCTTCGTCGCTTTGGAAGACGACCTGATGCGGATTTTCGGCGGCGAGCAGATTGCCAATCTGATGACTTTCTTCAAATTGCCGGAAGACCAGCCGCTGACGCATTCGATGGTGTCGCGGGCGATCGAACAGGCCCAGGTAAAAGTGGAAGGTTTTAATTTCGATATTCGGAAACACCTGGTCGATTATGATGATGTTTTGAACAAACAGCGGGAAATTATTTATGCCATGCGCCGAAAAATTCTCCATGGCGGAATGAGCGAAGTGGTGTCGGAAACATTTACGGAAGAATTATCGACCCTGACGGCGAGCACTCTGGCAATAGACGAATCAGTTTCCGGCGATGAAAGCGAAAAGTTTGTTAAGGAATTGAATTTGATTATTCCCGTCGATGTCAAAGATCTTCAACCGCTTCTGAAATCGCGAAACCTGGAAAAAATCAACGGATACATTCTGAATAAAGTAAAAAACGAATATAAGAAACGGGAAAAAAGTGTCGGCCGCGAATTGTGGACGAATATTGTTCGGGCAATTTTCCTGTCAACGATCGATAAATACTGGATGGATCATCTGACGGCGATCGAAGACCTGCGCGAGGGAATCAATCTTCGCGGCTACGCCCAGCTTGACCCGCTGGTCGAATACAAAAACGAAGCGTATTCGATGTTTGAACGGTTAGTCGGAGATATTAATTTCGAGGTAACCAGGCGACTGTTTAAGATGGAAATAAATTTCGGATCAACGATGTCACTTGTTCCCCAGGAAAAGCCGAAAGAAATGGTTTATAAATCGGCATCGGCCGTCGATACCGTCGCGGAAGCAAAAAAAACTGATACCGTAAGTGATGCGCCGGCAAAAATTACCGTTCGCAAAGTCCGGAATCACGCCGAGGGTCCAGCGCCCGTTCCTCAGGAATTTAACGGCATAAAATTCATTCCTTCAGGAGCAAAGACGGACAAAAAACCCGGCCGCAACGATCCCTGCTGGTGCGGCAGCGGCAAGAAATACAAAAAGTGCCATTATCCGAACTGATTTGTTACAGATTATAGTTAACAATCACTTCACCGTCACGCTTTTGGCGATATTACGCGGTTTATCAATGCTATTGCCTAACATCAAGGCGATATAATATGCCAAAAGTTGCAGCGGAACAATATTCATAATGGCACTGGTTTCACCGGTGTCGGGTACTTTCAAATGAAAATCAAAATTCTTGTCAAATTCCGGAGAAATTCCTATTACCTGTGCTCCCCGCGCTTTAACTTCATATACCGTATTAAGAATATCAGATTTAACTTTGTCATTGGAGGAAACGACAATTACCGGTACGCCCGGCTCCATCAATGTAATTGCGTAATGTTTTAAATCACCGGCCGGAATGGCATGAGCATGTTTATAAGTCGCCTCCACCAATTTTATCATTCCCTCTCGAACGATTTGAAAATTCTCATACTTGCTCATCAAAAATATATCGTGGGCATTTAATAAATATTTAGCCAGTTCCTGGACTTTTGTTTTATTTTTTTCCAAATACTGGCTAATCTGATCGGAAAGATGCCGAAGATTTTCTTTAGCTTGCCGGGTTTTTCCGGCCGTTACCTTTGCCACCAGATAACCCCAGGCGATTTGACTGACAAAAACCTTGGTCGATAGGACGCAGATTTCCGGACCGGACTCGGACATGAAAGCGTAATCGGCCAGACGTGTCATCATCGCGCCTGGCATATTGACGAAAGTGGCGATTGCCGCACCCTTTTTTTTCAAGTATTCCAATACCTCAAGGACATCGGCAGTTTCTCCGCTCTGTGAGGGTGCGATAATTAAATCGTTTTTTCCGATTAAGTCGAAGTATTCCCGGGCATCGGCGCCAACCAAACTGGTGGCGTTAATTTGGGCGTGTGTCCGGAAATAAAAAGCGGTTTGGCCGGCGGCAATTCCAGCTGTCCCCGAACCGATGGTATATACATGCCGGGCTTTTTTTATCGCGGCCGCCAGCTTTTCATATTGGTCGGGACTTTGCTTCAGCAATTGATTGATGACATAAGGCGATTCATGGATTTCTTTCAACATATAGTGCGCATACCCGCCCTTATCGACTCGATAGTTAATGATGTTAATATTTTCCAATCGCGGCCTGATTTTTTTACCGGTAGCAATATCGGTAATTACCAATTGAGCGTTTTCACAATCGACCAGTTGACCATTATTGACAAAAATCGTTTTGGTGACGAACGGGGCAAAAGACAACGAATCCGAGGAGAGATAGATTTCTTTTTGTTTAATGTTTACGCCGATGACCAGCGGTGAGCCGTTGCGGGCGGCAATCACCCGGCCGGTTTTGGTGAGGATGATGATGGTGTTGCGGCCTTTTAGTTGTAAAAATGCTTGTCGGACAGCAGAGAATAAGTCATTTTTTTTTGTTAATTCTTCCTCAATAAGCCGGGTAATAACTTCCGTATCGGTTTGGGAAATGAACCGGTATTTTTTTTTAATCAAATCTTTTTTTAATTCCTCGTAATTTTCGACAATACCATTTTGGGCCAGAACAAAAGAGTGGTCGGTAGAAAAGTGAGGAT
>JAJYLO010000025.1 GCA_021787635.1 bacterium
GTACAATTACCAAAGGTTACACCAGGCTTTGGATTACAAAACACCGGCAGAAATATATTATCAAAAAAGTTGAACGTTTCTATCTATCAGTCGTTACAAATTGGTCTTGACAAGGGGTCCACTTTAGAATATTGTCTTAGTATACGGGGTACACCCTCCAATTATCATGAAATAGAATGTATACACGCAAAATACTTATAGGATTATTTTTCTTCTTTTTCATGATAATTTGCGGCGAAATAACCTATTTGTTTTATTGGCCAAAAATAACAGCTAAAACAGATGTTGTATCTCGATCCGTCTCCACCCTTACATGTCCAACACCAACTCCGTATCCGCGTATAAAAACAGGCGATGAGGCTGTATTTAGAGGAAGTCTTGATTATTTATACAACCTGCATAGAGATACAGTCAAATCATTAATATTAACAGCTGATTATGAAGGAATTGTGTCAGACGTAAACACAAAAGGTGGGCTGTATGATGGAACCAATGATAACTACAAATACCTTTATTCTGTAACAACTGTTGACGCAAAAGGAGAAGGAAATACTCTATATTTAAACGACATAGATATAAAAAAGACAAGCGTTAAAAAAAAGAATAAAACAACCTCGGTTTTAACCGATGCAGGGTTAAATGATATACAAGTAGGGCAAACTCTTGAAATTATTAAAAAAACCAATTTATATTATACTCAACAAACTCTCTCTGATCATCTAATTTCCGTAGAAATGTATATAATTGAATGAACGCAAACATGAAGATATAAAGTCATAGTAAACGATGAACACATATCATAAAACATCAAAAAACGGAGGAGATATATGTTATCTTTCCATAGCTGGATATATTGTAAAAATAGAATCTTTTTGCTCTTATCAAAATATAATTCACAGCATTCGTAAATTTTATAATAACTGTATCATAACAAAAAAACCCGATAAAATTGATTATCAAATAATTATAAATAATGAGAACAAGATTTTATTATTAAGAAGAAAAAATAACAGATTATTTTATATTGATTTTTTTAAACTGCATAAAAATAAAATTACAGTTAATTTTGCAAGTAATCCTCTTTATTTCGAAATTATTTTCCGATATATGCTGCTTGAATTACTATCGAAAGACAATGGTTTTTTACTACATGCGGCTGGCAATATAATCCATGATAAGGTTGTTCTATTTTCTGGCTCATCGGGAGTTGGCAAATCTACAATTATGACCATATTAAGTGATAATTATGAACTCTTTGTCGATGATATCGTTTGTGTGCGAAGAATTCATAATAAATATTACGCCTTTAGGACACCTTTTATTAGAAAGAACACTCTCCAAATTTTAGGAGCAAAGCCTTATTTAATTAACGGATTATATTTTCTTGAACGGGAGAAATCATCTCGTATTTTTGCTTTAAAAGATTCTTCTTTAATCGCACAGAAATTGCTTTCAGAACTCTGGGCAGAAACAGAATATGTAAAATATCTAACAAAAACCATATATCGATTTGCTCGGGAGTTTACAGATGTGTATACATTTGAGTTGGGCCCAATAAACACAATTGCACAAACATTTGACAATCACATAAAAATCGTCCTTAATGAATAAACAATGCTACCTTAACTCCTGCTTGACAAACGACACCGCTTTAGTTATCCTATTTTTGAACGTTTTTTAATTACGTAAAAGTAGCGCTATTAGGTTGTTGATAGACGAAAGTATGATGTTTGTTAATTTGGGTTGTCATAACGCTTTGTATTAATTATAGAACCATAATTAGTATGAAAAATAAATATGTAAAGCCCGTCTTAAAAAAAAGAGTGATTAAGCTAAATTTGTTTAGTCGAATAAGTGTTACGGAAAATTCGTTAATATACGATACTCTTTTATCTGTATATTGTTATTGTGTCTGTGTCACACAAAATACTCTTATTACTCTTTTTGATAAAACTACTCAACCGATAATAAATATTCAACCTGGCCAATACGTTCTGTCCTATCATGTGCAAGAAAAGAAGTTTGTTAAAAATAAGGTGATAAAACTGATCGTTCACGAAAATGAAAATACTGACGGATATTATATTATCAACTCCAGCCTTAACATAACAGGGAATCATCGAGTATGGACAAATAATCGCGGATGGATACGGGTTGATGAAATTAAGATGGGAGACGAATTACTTTCAAAAGATGAAAAAACGGAAATAGTTACGTCTATTCAAAAGAAAAAAGGGGCAGAAACTGTATATAATTTAGATCTTGAAAAACCTCCTCATAATTTTTTTGCGGAAGGAATGCTTATTCATAATGCAACAAAAAATTGAGATGTGGCGTGTCACACTGTAAGCAGCAAGCAATTACTTTTTATTGACAGATCGATTCTTACTTTTACCTATTTTAGAGAAAAATATATTGGTTAATCTTTGTGTTTCTAGGTCAAGCATGTAGGGGATAAGTTCTTTCATAATGAGACATTTGCCGACCATAGGTTTTGTTACGTCTTTATTAACAAACAGTCGTTCCAGTCTACACCGTCCTCTGCACATATATTTCCACGGGCACACATCACAACTAGACATATTTTCAACGCTAGACTTTCGATGAAAGTCATATTCTTTATTTTGTGTTTCTTTTATGAAGTCTCTGTCATAAATTGAAGAGGTGTCAATTAAGCTCATGGGACAGGTTTTAATTTTACCGTCAACAGATAACGTAAAATAGCGAATACCTGCAAAACAATGATAGGGTAAGGCTTCCGAAGAACCAAAATCAACCCCATCCAATAGTGCGCTGTCTTTTAATGGAGATTCGCTTAATTTATATTTCTGATAATAATTGTAGATTGTTCGCAAGATACTTTTATATGAATTAACAAATTGCTCGCTATGATAGACGCTTTCTTCGTAGCAAAATTGATTAGCTTTGTTATAAAAAGAAAATGAAAAGTAAATGCCCCTTTCAAGTAAATATACTATTAGTTTCTTTAAATGAACAATATTCTTATTTGTAACCGTAATAAGCACGTGGGATAAAATATGATACTTTTTAGCTATAATAAGACCTTTATTGATTAAGTTATAAGTATTTCCTCCATTAGGTAATTTTCTTGTTATGTCATTATACTTTCCGTATCCGTCAAGAGAAATACCTATGCCTATATTTTCCTTTTTTAGGTACAAAGCTTTTTCCTCTGTTAATAGAGACCCGTTTGTAACTATAAATATACGTATCAAACAATCTTTTGAGGAAAGTTTTTTTGCTTTTTTTACAAATGTTTTTATTAAGGTAAAGTTTAAAAGAGGTTCTCCTCCGTGTAGATTTAAAATGATCTTTTTATATCGATATTTTTTATTTATCAATATCAGTTTTTTAAAGAAAAGATTGGCTGTATTTTCCGACATTTTACCTGAAGATTTATTGACATAACAATAGGTGCACCTAAAATTGCACTGGTTTGTTAATTGTACCCATAACCGAAGCTCTGAATTTTCCTCTTGAACCTTAACAGGATGCGCTGGAAGGTTGCGATTGGCAGAAACAAGTAAATTGTGTTTTATGAACAGCTTAAACAGAGCCGCAATTTCATTTGTATCAAACCCATAAAGTTTGTTATGTATTACATACCAACGAAAAGGCTTTCTCCCATCAATTGCGCTAAATAACCGCATCTCTTTAGCTAATAATCCACATAATCCTTTATACGTGTATGGATTCAACAAATAAACAAATCCCTTATATTTAATTTTATATATCCTTGTTGATTGAGAAAATACCTCTTGAGAATTTATCATTTTTAAAAAATAGGGTTTTTGACAGGAATTTCAATAAATGAGTAACGGCGAGCGGTTTTTTATTTGCTTTTCACTCTGATTTTAACAAATTGTTAACAAATAATTTAGGCATTCCATTAAGTGGTATAATCCATCCATGCATCTTTCCTCCAAACTGCTGAAACGGAAACGATTTACCCTCAAATCATTCGGAAACAGCATGTATCCTATTCTGCAGTCAGGAGACATACTCTATTACAAAAATACCCGAGGAAACGATATATGTACAAACGATATTGTGATGGTAAGAAAAGGAGGGCGGGTACTTACACATCGCCTTATATATAAAAAAAATAAAACGATCATAACCAAAGGCGATAATAATCTTATTTCAGATGGAAAAATATACCCAAGAAATATTATTGCCAAAGCAAATAAGATTAAAAGAAACGGGCAAATTTTTGATTTTGAGAGTCTTTATCTTTTGCAATCAACTTTCTATTTTCAGGAAATAGTAAAAATAACAAACGCGTTTAAAAAAGGAAAAGTTAATTTTGTAATTTTAAAAGGTCTGCCGCTCCATTTATATTATGAAAATAACCATCCCCGAAGGCTTTATCTCGACTGCGATGTACTAATTAGCAAAAAAGAATTCTCGCGCGGAGAAATAATACTGCTTAAAGAAGGCTATAAAAAATATGAGTCATCGTTATCTTCAACCCAAAAGAAGTTAAAAAACAAGAAAACAGAAATCTCATATTACAAGATAATAAACGGTTATCCGGTCGTTTTTGATCTTCATTCGGAAACTGTATTTATGATGACTCAATTGGGAAAACTTAATGTGTTATATCCCCAAAAATTCATTGATCAACTAACAGATGAATTTCTAAAGACAAAAAAAGAAGTTGTCATCCAAAATGAAAAATTCTCAATTCTCAATTCTGAATTCTTAATTCTGTATCTTGCTCTCCACTTTTTTCATCATAATTTTCACGGTGCATTCCGACTGGAATTTTTAGATAAGGTTATTCGTACAAGTATGTTAAATCGGGAATCATTCAATCGGTTGAGTCTTACCATAATCAAATACCGGCTACAAAATTTTGTTTACCCCGTATTTTTATTGCTTAAAAAGCATTATCACACTCCTCTTTCTACCTCTTTTTTTAGATCAATTCAACCAGCTAACCATAAAATAATGAAACATGTGTTAGCGATCAATATCTTCGATGATGAAGCGCGCGTGATAGCCGGTATAAGCCGTTTTAAACTCCTTTTTTTACTTTCGCCTAGACCGATATGGATAAAGTCGCTGGTTTTTATCAATCCGCAAGTTATATATTCTATTTTTTGGGTGATAAGACGGCGATTATTTTCTTTTTTTTCAAATCGCCAAAAAGTTCTTTAAAATCTTTTGTGGCCTTATCTTCCTTTACTTTGTATTTTTTGGTTAAAGCATCGATAATTTTTTTCTCTTCCCAGCCTTTTTTTAACTTTTGGAAAATATACGACGCGGTTTCGTTGAAGGTGTATAGCACCGATTCTTCACCGTCAAAAATGACCGTTTTATCATTGAGTTTCTGGATAATAAAACCTTTGTTTATTTTGTATGGCATAGATCTTGGATTATAGTATACTATAATCCATGCCGAAAATTTTTAAAAAGATAGTTTCTTTTGCTATTAACAACTATTTCATCTCAATCTTCGTTGCCATCGTTATTTTCGTCGGCTTTGTTTCTATCTTCAAGCTTTTTTTTACCAAACCAACCTATGTTTATGCCGAAGTCAAAGTCGGCCAGGGGTTGTGGTGGGCATCGACGCAAAGGCCGGCCGTCTGGTTTGTCAATGCAATTAAAAATGCCGGAGCGGAAAAAGACTTGCTTGGCCAGCTAAGCGCCAAAATCCTCGAAGTCCGCTATTATCCGTATTACGATACGGGCCAGTACGATGTTTATGTAACAGTGAAGCTTCGAGTGTCGGGCAATAAAAAAACCGGCAAGTACTCTTTTAACCGCTCGACCATTGGTGTCAGCTCGCCCATTGACCTAGAATTTCCCTCGACCCAATTTAGCGGGACGATCATTGCCTTGAGTGATAAACCGCTTAAGGAAAACTATGTGGAAAAAACCGTTTATATGACAAAAAAAAATGCTTATCCTTGGGAATATGATGCCATAAAAATCGGCGATTCTTACTTCGACGGCAAAGAAACGGTTTTTCAGGTAATTGATAAAAAATCGCAAGACACCTCATTGATATCAAGCGACGCTTACGGTAACAGCAATCCCAACTTAACCGAATCGCAAATGTATATCGTTGTTAAAGCCAAAATGCGGTTGAGGCAGGAAAATGGTCAGCTTATCTACGGGGAGGATCAGAACGTTACTCTAGGCCGTAATATCGGCATCGCTACGTCGAATTTTACCTACAATAATTTTGTCGTTTCGCAAATTGAATAGTTTATCGGCTTAAGATTTTTTTTGTTTCTATTTTATAGAGTTCGACATGCGGTTGGTTAAAGGTGTTGACGCCGAGAAGCTTTCCTAAAAACATCATCTCCATCATCTTAAACTGTAAAAGCTCACCGAGGGACTTTTCCGATAAATCATCAAGAATAATTGTCATATAAGGCAATTTCAGATTGTCATATGTGGCGGCTACTCCCTGGCGGATCGCGTCCATAATCACGCCGAATTTTTTGTTTTCAACATGGGCTACCAAAGGGAACGTCATATTACCGGGGACGACAACGGTTTCAGCTGAAGGCGCACCGATAATCGTCGTTATCTTATCTTTCGGACCGCCGAAATAAAGCTGTCCTACCGAATGGAGATCGGTCGAACCGATGGAAACGGTTGGCGTAATGCCTTTACCGTCTTTACCGAGGCTTTCTCCCATGAGCTGCCGGTACCATTTGCCGACCGATTCCAACTCGGGATGAAAAAAGAAATTGTCGTTGATATTGATTCCTTTAGTATTGTGAAGAAATAATATTGCCGCCGAAACGATCGCCGGGTTAGCTAAAACCGATTTTGACAGACATTTGTTTCTCATCGATCGGGCTCCGGCGAGCAAACTATCGATATTCAGATCGGCCATCATCAATGGAAATAGCCCGACTGGAGAAAGGACGGAATAACGGCCGCCGACAGTTGTGGGGATTTCCAGACAGGGAACGTTTTTTTCTGTGGCAAAATTCCAAAACTTTGATCCTTTGTCCGACGTCACCACAAAGCGTGTATTGACAATTGTTTTACCGACCGACGCTAATACAATTTCCAAATTGGTGATTGTTTCGGTTGTCCCGCCCGATTTGCTGATGGCGTTAATGACAATTTCCTCCGGCGATTTTATTCTTTTCAATAACGCCACTATCCGGGATATGAATTCCGGGTCGTTAGTGTCCAAAAAAATCATTTTCGGGTAGCGGTCCGGCTGTACAATGTCGAAATAACCGAAAAGGGTATCGTAAACGGCTTTTGTGCCTAAATTTGAGCCGCCGATACCGATATCGACAATATATTGGAGTTTTTTCGTTTTCAGTTTTTTTACCAGGTTTTTTACTTCATTGGCCGATTTTTCATCGAAAGGAAGATTGATGGAACTTTCGGCAAAATCATAATTGTTTTTGTCGGCGACCAGTTGTAAATGTTTTAAATAGGGGAGAAGTATCTTCGCGGTTTTTTCAATTTCGTTATTTGACAATCGGCAAGTGTCGGTAAAAGTAAATTTCATGGTTATTTTTTATCCCAACCGCGGTTAGGCAAATTCCTGACAGCTTCGGTTTCGTCCGGCCGGTGATAATCGTCTTCCAATCTTTCGGTCGTCCCGATTTCTGGTGTCGACACTTCGATAACATCGCAATCGGTGATACCCACCAACCGATGCCGCTGGCCGGTCATGCAGGTGTAACCTTTACTTGGTTTCAGTTCGGTTTCGGTTAATTCGCCATTGGCGCCATCCCAAATCACTTTTGCCCGGCCGTTTATGATATACCAGGTTTCCTGTTTTTTATCATGCCGTTGAAGCGATAATCTTTTGCCGGCCGTTATATGGAGAACTTTTCCCATATAGGGAAGACCGGGCGGCGCCCAATGGATTTCGTATCCCCAGGGTTTCTCGACTCTTTTTTGAAAAGAAACGGTGGAAAAGTTTGTCATAGCTAAACGATTATATTATAATTTATCATAAATGAAAAATGAGCGGATGAGAAATCTTCTTAAAGCACTGCGTGTCAACCAATGGATCAAAAATTTCATCGTTTTTACGGCGATTATTTTTTCGGGTGAACTATTTGACCCGAATGTTTTTTTCCCGACGCTTTATGCTTTTTTTGTTTTTTGCCTATTGTCGTCTAGCTCCTACGTATTAAACGATATTATCGATTATTCCTATGACCGGAAGCATCCGGTTAAAAAGCACCGGCCGATCGCCTCCGGCGCCATCAGTATTCCCGAAGCAACATTTATCGTTTTCATCCTGACATTGTTGTCACTCATTCTTTCTTTATTTTTTTCTGTGCCGTTTTTTTTCATGAGTCTACTTTTTATTCTGTTGCATTTTTTCTATTCCCTGTATCTGAAGAAATTTCCAGTAATTGATATTTTTGCCATTTCGTTTTCTTTTATGATCCGCGCCTTGGTCGGGGAGGTTGTTTCCGGCTATCATATCCCGATCTGGTTGCTTTTTACCATCTTTTTTATTTCCCTATTTATGGCGGCAGTCAAGCGGCACGCCGAATTCGTCGTCCATGGTCAGGAAACGCGGGAGTCGCTTTATCGGTATAAAGAACACCTCCTGGATTTTTTAACCAATACGTTTGCGACGGCGACAATTATTGCCTACGCGACATACACCTATGTGGAGAAGCCGACGCAGAGTAGCAATCTTATTTCTACCTTTTTTGCCACTGATTTATTCCCGACGTTTGAAGCGCGTAAGTGGATGATGATTACCATTCCGTTTGTCGTATATGGCATTGCCCGCTATGCCCAGCTGCTTTACGAAAAAGCCGAGGGCGAGCGGCCGGAAAAACTGATCACGACCGATGTGCCGCTCATTATTACGGTGCTTTTGTGGGGATTGGTAATTGTTTCGCTAATTTATGTTTTTTAAGGTGAAATTAGCCTTGATTTATGGTAAAATAGGTTTATGAAAACCAACGACGGAAAAGACTTGAAAAAACAAGCGGTGACTCTCGCGATTGAGCAAATACAAAAACAATTCGGCCGGGGATCGATTATGCGACTGGGGGAAACGCCTCATATAGCAATGGAAGTTATTAAAACCGGCATCCTTCCTTTGGATATTGCCCTTGGAATCGGCGGTATCCCCAAAGGCCGGGTAATTGAAATTTTTGGGCCGGAATCTTCGGGAAAAACCACTCTTTGTTTGTCAATTATCGCCGAAACGCAAAAAG
The DNA here is from genome assembly GCA_021787635.1 of bacterium. Taxonomy (GTDB): domain Bacteria; phylum Patescibacteriota; class Microgenomatia; order UBA1406; family GWC2-37-13; genus JAJYIQ01. Next base: position 9,198 of record JAJYLO010000025.1, read on the forward strand.
CCGGCGGCGTCGCGGCGTTTATTGATGCCGAGCATGCTTTTGATCCGTCATGGGCAAAAGTAATAGGTGTTGATATCGACAATCTTCTGGTGTCCCAGCCTGATACCGGCGAACAGGCGCTGGAAATTACCGAGGCATTAATCCGTTCCGGCGGCGTTGATTTGGTCGTCGTCGACTCGGTTGCCGCCCTCGTTCCCCGCAGCGAAATCGAAGGGGAAATGGGTGACTCATCGATGGGTGTGCAGGCGAGGTTGATGTCGCAGGCACTGCGGAAACTAACCGGTGTGTTGTCGAAATCAAAAACAACGATTGTTTTTACCAACCAGCTGCGCTTAAAAATCGGCATCATGTTTGGTAATCCGGAGACGACACCGGGCGGCCTGGCATTGAAATTTTACGCTTCGGTGCGGATGGATGTCCGAAAGATCGAAACGCTGAAAAAAGACAATCAGGTATACGGTACCCGCGCCCGGATTCGGATTGTCAAAAACAAAGTAGCGCCGCCTTTTAAGGACGCGGAAATCGTTATTACCGCCACCGGCATTGATCAAGGCGAAGGTTTGATTGAGGCGGCGATTGCCGCCGGTATCATCACCAAAAGCGGTTCTTTCCTGAAAATGGGCGACAAGATGCTTGGGCAGGGGAAAGATACGGTCAAAGAAATGTTAGAGAAGGACGAGAAGCTGAAACACCATATCGTTAAGGAAGTGATGGATAAAGTGGCGGCCAAAAAATGACAGACGATCTACAAGGTCTTCTTAACTATGCTTATTTCTATCTCAAATTCCGTCCCCGAACCGTCAAGGAAATGCGGGATTATCTTTACAAAAAAATCGAGAAGCGGCACTGGTCGCGTGACGACGTCGAAAAGGCAATTAAAGGACTGGTCGAGCTGGGAATGCTTAATGATATAGAATTTATCCGGCTGTTTGTCGAGCAGAGAAACTCGGCCAAACCAAAAAGCAAATTCGTTTTAAAACGAGAACTGTTGCGCCACGGGGTGAGTCGGGAATTGATCGACGAATATTTTACCGGTCATCCGCAAAATGAAGAAGAACTGGCGTTTAAGGCACTTGAGCGTCATTGGCCCCGTTTTAAAAATCTTTCACCCCGCGCCCGGTTCCAAAAAGCCGCCGCATATCTTATGCGTCGGGGATTCGGTTTCGATATTTTTAAAAAAATCATTGATAGATTAGAAAGATAGAATCTTCGATTGGTTTAAATTATCTGTTTAGCGTTTATACCGATCCTGGTTTGTATAAAAGCCTGACTATTAAAAATTTACCAGACGATATAAGGAAAATAGGACTGCTAATCCGAAAACAATTAATTCATCTGCGGTTTTGTTATGGATCGGAAAGAGGAAGACAAATTAATCCTCACTTGCCGTTATCGGACAGGATGAGCCAATTAATAGAAACCGAGCTTTAAGAAAAGGCTCTTTGCTTTTATAGCGTCTTCATTTGTAGATTTTATAGAAACGTAGTAAAATAGAGAAGTTAATAATTGCTTGAAAGGATAATAGAAGTTAAAACCATTTAGTATGACTTATTCACTGTCCGAATCGTCTATTTTGTAATAAGCCTCCTTTTCAAGCCGCACCATATTGTTATGTTACAGAAATTTTTTCGGAAATTTGTCTCCTCCAAAAAACAGGAGGAAATAAAACAGCAAGCGAAAGAAATTGTTCTTAAAGCCAATGAAGAAGCGCTGCGGATCCGCGAAGAAGCGGAAAAAGAAGCCCGGACAGCGATGACTGAAGCGATTGAAATGGAGAAACGGCTCGCCCGGAAAGAGCAGCAATTGGAAGACCGGGATACTCAATTTACCCGTGAGAAAAACTCCTTTGAACAAAGCCGTTACCAGATTGACCGACTGCGTAAAGAACTGGAAGAAAAAAAAGAGGCAACCTTGCTTAAATTGGAAAAAATTGCCCAACTAAATAAAGATCAGGCCAGGGAGTTGTTATTGGCTGGTTGGGAGGATAAATTAAAGGCGGAGGTGGCCAAGAAAATCAAGCAAGCCGAAGAAGAAACCAAAACCAAGGCCGACGAAAAAGCAAAGCAATTATTAGCCGATGCCATGCGTTATGGTGCCACCGACTACGTGGCGGAATATACTCTTTCAGTTGTCAGCCTACCAAATGAAGATTATAAAGGCCGAATCATCGGTAAAGAAGGCCGCAACGTCCGGGCGTTTGAGTTGGCGACCGGTGTCGATGTCGATTTGGAAGAAGAAGGAGTAATTCGTTTATCGAGTTTTGACGCAATGCGTCGGGAAATTGCCCGTATTTCCTTGGAGCGATTGATCAAGGATGGCCGGATTCAGCCGGAGCGAATTGAGGAAATTGTCAAGAAAGTCCGTGAAGAAGTGGATAAGGAGGTTTTTAAGGCCGGTGAGGAATTGTGCCATAAAGTCGGTGTTTTTAATTTACCATCAGAAATCACCAAATTGCTTGGCCGATTCAAATACCGTTATTCATACGGGCAGAATATGATTGCCCATACACTGGAGGAAACGCGGATCGGTGTGGCACTGGCGCATGAATTAAAGGCTGATGTTAACGTTGTCAAGTTAGGTTGTTTGCTTCACGATATCGGGAAAGTCATTTCCGACAAAGAAGGTTCACATGTCGATCTCGGTGTCGATCTGGCAAAAAGATATCGCTTTCCGCCAAAGGTCGTTGATTGTATTGCTGCTCATCATGAAGACATTCCGTTTCCGACGGTTGAATCAATGATTGTTTACATTTCCGATGCCGTTTCCGGCGGTCGACCGGGAGCGAGGCATGAAGATTTTGAGGAATACCTTAAAAGAATAAAAACCATCGAAGATGCCGCCAAAACACAAAAAGGCGTCCGGGAAGCGTATGCTTTGCAGGCCGGCCGGGAGCTGCGGGTATTGGTCAAGCCGGATGAAGTAACCGATGACGAAGCGACGATCATGGCGGAAAAAATCAAAGAAGAATTGGAAAAAAAATTTGAAGTCTTTCCTGGTCAGATCAAAGTGACAGTAATTAGGGAGTATAGAACAGAAGCGACGACGAAAATTTAAGTCAAAGACAATTATTCCCCCTTTATCTTATTATAATGCTCCGATTTTGATATAGATTGTTACAATAAGATATTTTTAATACGGATTGACAAGAAGCCACAAAAGTAATATTCTGTTATCGAATATTTTTTTGAATTATCAATTAAATTACTAAGAAAGTAGGTGAAAACACATGACAAAAGCTGATTTAGTCGCGCAAGTCGCCAAAAAAGCCGGATTGACCGCTAAAGCGGCAAAAGATGCCGTCGGTGCAGTCTTTGGGACGATGTCTGATGCCTTGAAAAGAGGCGAAAAAGTCGTCGTCACCGGTTTCGGGACATTCATGGTTAGGAAAAGAGCTTCCCGAAAAGGCCGCAATCCGCAAACCGGAGCCGAAATCCAGATTCCCTCAACCAAAACTCCTGGTTTTACCGCGGGTAAAAGTCTCAAAAGATTGGTTAAGTAATTTTTGTTTAAAAAACAACCCTGTATTTATTTCAATACGGGGTTGTTTTTTTATGAAGATTTTTATATAATTAAAATATGTTGTTAAAGCTTACTCGCCTGCTGTTTGTCATCTTATTTATGTTTCTCATTCCCTTAACCGCTTATTTTGTCATGGAAGGGGAAACAATGGCGGTCGTCGTCAGTCAGGAAAAAGTAATTTATGAATTGCCTTATCCCGGTATTCTGCCCGACCACCCACTATATTTCCTGAAAATAATCCGCGACCGGATAAACGAATTTCTGACCCGCGACAATCTTAAAAAAGCTCAATTGTATTTATTGTACTCCGACAAACGAGCAGCGATGGCCATGGCTTTGGCCAAAGAAGGGAAAAATGCCTTGGCCATTAATACGTTTTCCAAAGCGGAAAAATATTTTCTTCAAATACCGCCTTTAGTCACCGACGCTAAAAAACAAGGGGTCAGCGCGCCATCAAGTTTTATCGATACGCTGAAATTAAGTAACGCGAAGCATAAAGAACTGCTTGATACCTTACTCAAGGATTTACCCCAGGGATCAACCGAGGCAATTAATTTGATTATCAATCTGAATTCTC
>JAJYLO010000026.1 GCA_021787635.1 bacterium
TATCCCATTATTTCTTTTGAGATATACTCGCGGCTTTTTATCCAAAACAATATGCAGACGCCCATTCCCAAATCAGGTAGCGTTTCTTCTCTGGCCCAGGCCGGTTCGGTCCTCGGCAGTTTTAACATTTTTTCCAATAACCTGCGCGATTTTACCCAGGCGAATTTATGGTTTCCGACTAAACCGCAATCATTATTATCGACAAAGCCGGATGTTAAACAATACTATTTGTCGATTCCCAAATTGAATATAAATAATGCAACAGTCACAGTTGGCGGGGATGATCTGGCCAAAAGCTTAGTTCATTATCTGCCGCAATCGCTGCCGGGTGAGCCGGGGAATGTCGTTATTTTCGGCCATTCGACCCTGCCGCAGCTTTATAACCCGAAAGACTATAAGACTATATTTACCTACTTGCCATCACTGGAAAAAGGGGATAAAATCATTGTAACCATTGGTGATTTGGAATATACATATACAGTATATGATATGTTTGTCATCAATCCTGACCAGGTATCAGTTTTGGACCAGCAAAGCGATAACTCTTATTTGACGCTTATTACCTGTGTCCCGCCCGGCACATGGTGGAAACGATTGGTGGTAAAGGCGAAATTGTCGACTTTATGACAGGAAAATAGGATTGCAGCGGCCTATAATATATGATAGAATTTCAGCCATGAAACAGAGCCTGCTGTCGTACTATTTTTTTAAGGTGGTTTACCTCATAATTTCTTTCTTAATTGGTGTTGGTGAACTGGCGAAAAAAACACTACTTTTTCCCATACAGTGTATTATTTTTAGCCTCAAATTATTTAGGTCGGTGAAAATGCCGAAAATGAAACTATCGTTTCCGGTAATAAAGATGCCAGCGATAAAAATGCCGATAGTCAAGTTTCCAGTTGTCGAATTACCCTCGGTCAAACTACCCTCAATTAAAGTACCATTGATCAAGTTGCCAACATTTAAAGGGGCGGTGAAGCATATTTCCTTAAGACTCCGTTATTTTTCATTAGGCGTTTTGTTGACAGTAATTGTCCTTTTTGCATTTCAGTCTTATCAATTTGTCAAGGCATTGCCCGATCCGGCCAATATCGGAAAAACCAATTATTCCCTGTCCACCCATATCTACGACCGCAACGGCAAGCTTCTTTATGAAATCTATCGTGACCAAAACAGAACCCCCATTACCCTTAGCCAATTGCCATCATATATTGGCGAAGCAACTGTAGCCATTGAAGATAAAGATTTTTATCATCATGGAGGGATCTCGTTGACTTCAGGCATTATCCGCGCCATCAGGGATATGATTATCGAAAAAAATTTACAGGGCGGATCGACAATTACACAGCAACTGGTTAAAACAGCGTTGTTGACGCCGGATAGGACAATCCAGCGAAAAATTAAGGAAATAATTTTGGCAGTATGGGCCGAAAGGTTATTTACCAAAAATCAAATCCTGGAAATGTACTTAAACCAGGTGCCATATGGCGGCGCTTCCTACGGAATCGAAGAAGCGGCCAAACTGTATTTCAACAAGGATGCCAAGGATTTAAGCTTGACCGAAGCGGCAATGCTTGCCGGCTTACCGCAGGCCCCCTCCAATTATTCTCCTTATACCAATCCGCAAATGGCACTTACCCGCCGCAACGAAGTACTAAAAGCAATGTATGACCAGAAGTATATTAACAGGGAAACATATGATCAAGCCGTTAATACCCCGCTGAATTTTAAGCCATTGGCGACAGCTATCCATGCTCCCCACTTTGTTTTTTACGTCAAAAGCCAGCTGGAAAATACTTACGGCATTAATCAGGTGGAAGAAGGGGGATTGAAGGTGACAACAACCTTAGATCTTGATATTCAGGAAGAGGCGGAAAAAATTCTCAAGGAAGAGTTGGCAAAGGTTAGTTACCTGAATGTCACCAACGGGGCGATTCTTGTTACCCGTCCTTCCACCGGGGAGATCCTTACCATGGTCGGGTCAGCCGATTATTTTGCTTCTCCCTCGGGCGCTTTTAATGTTACCGCCGCTTTAAGACAGCCGGGCAGTTCGATAAAGCCAATCATGTATTCGCTTGCCTTACAAAAGGGATATACTGCTGCTTCGATTCTTGATGATTCACCAGTTGTTTTTCGATCAGCCGGTGCTCCACCATATCGGCCGGTTAATTATGATGGCCGTTTCCATGGTAAAGTGCCGCTGCGATATGCTTTAGCCAATTCTTTCAATATCCCGGCAGTCAAAGTTTTAAATACGATCGGTGTCACAAACTTCCTCAATTACGCCCAAAAGATGGGAATCAGCACGTGGACCGATGATCCCAGCCATTATGGTTTGTCGCTGACTCTCGGCGGCGGCGAAGTAACTATGCTTGATATGGCAACGGCATACGGCGTCCTTGCCAACCGCGGTTATAAAATACCACTGACTTATTATTTGAAAATAGACGGTAACAACGATTTGGCATTGAGGGAATTTCATCCGTTTAAAATCCGGGAAATCGATGAGGGCATTACTTATATTCTTTCCGATATTTTGTCGGATAACTTTGCCCGGCAGTGGGAATTTGGGACCAACTCGGGATTGGAAATTCCCGGTTATAAAGTAGCAGTCAAGACGGGGACAACCGATAATAAAAAAGACAACTGGACTATCGGCTACACGCCGGATTTTTTAGTAGTTGTCTGGGTTGGTAACAATGATAACACACCGATGAATCAGGCACTGGCATCGGGCATTACCGGTGCTGCCCCGATTTGGAACAGGATGATGACATATCTTTTGAAAAACTATGGCGGCGGCAACCATTGGTATCCGCAACCAGACGACGTCGTGCAAAAAAAATGTTACTATGGCCGGGAAGAATATTTCCTGAAAGGAACGGAAAAAACAGCCTGTAATGAAGTCGGTTTAGGCGGGAGCGTTACTCCGACTAATAAGCCTTGATCCAGCCAAGGATTGAAGAACGTCGGGTATTCTGATTGACCCGTCTTTCTGCTGGTAATTTTCAAGGATAGCGATCAATATTCTCGGCGATGCCAGGGCAGTGTTATTTAATGAATAGCAATACTCCGTCGATCCGTCCTTTTTCCGGTATTTGATTTTTAATCTTCTTGTTTGGAAATCGCCCATGATGGAATTGGACATTGTTTCGCCGTAGGTGTTTCTTGACGGCATCCAGGTTTCGGTATCGTATTTTTTGATCTGTGGTTCGCCCATGTCGCCGGTGCACATCAAAAGTACGCGGTAAGGTAGTTTCAAATCCTGCAAAATTTCTTCAGCATTTTGTTGTAATTCTTCGTGGAGTTTCTTTGCTTCTTCAAGGTCGTTCTTACCGATGATGACTTGCTCGATTTTCCAGAATTCATGCAGTCGGTACAGACCTTTGGTGTCCTTGCCGTAAGCGCCGGCTTCCTTCCGAAAACAAGGGGACAGGGCAACAAATTTTTTCGGTAAATCTTTTTCCGGGAGAATTTCGCCGGAATAATAAGACGTAACCGGTACTTCAGCCGTGCCGGCTAAATAAGCATCGTCATTGTTTAGCTTATATACTTCCTGCTCTCCCCAGGGAAATTGGCCGGAGCCAAAGAGGGTAAATCCTTTGATGATTGCCGGGGCAGTAAGGGGTATATAACCCTTTTTGATCAGTTTCTGATAGACATAAAAAAGACTGGCGATGTGCAGGATGGCACCTTCGTTTTTGAGAAAATAACCGCGGAAGCCGGCCACTTTGGCCCCACGCTCGCTATCAATAATGTCCAGTTTTTTTCCTAGTTCGAGATGTGATTTGGGGGAAAAATCGAATTGGGGAATTTCTCCCCATTTCCGGACTTCAACATTACATGAAGAATCCGGGCCGACGGGTACTTCCGGTAACGGCACATTGGGGACATAGGATAGCAGTTTGTTTATTTCCGCCTCGAGAGTTGTCAGGCGTTGTTCCAAACCTTTAAGCTCGTTTTTTAGTTCCCGGCCGCGGGTTTTGACTTGCTCGTCCACTTTCTGATGAGCCAGTTGATTCCGTTCCTCCCGCAATTTCTGGATTGACTGGATCGTTTTTCTTCGTTCGTCATCAAGCTGCAATAATTTATCAACATTCACTTCGCGGTTTTTGTTTTTGGCCGCTTCAATAACTTTGTCCCGATTGTTTCTAATGAAATCAAGTGGCAACATATTTATTATTTTAGCAGATACGGTTTTACTTTTTCCACCAAGCGTCTCAATGCTTTCAACCGGTGATTGATTTTATCGTGTTCTTCCTCTGTCAATTCATCGTAATATTTCCCAAACTCATCAACGACAAATAGGGCCCGGAAAGGATAGCCGCGAGTTGGCCGGCCGCTTGGTATCTCGGCAATATGGCCATATATTTTTTCCTGTTCACAGATATTTATTTTCGTTTTTTGATTGAAAAAACACAAACAAACTGTCAAATATGCCGTTCGTTTTTCCTTTGGTAATCCGGCTAACCGTTTCAGGGTATAAGCGATTAATTCTTCATCTGTCCCTTCATGGCCGACCCATCTTTTTGATTTCACTCCCGGCTCGCCGTTTAGAATTTCAATTTCCAATCCACCGTCATCGGCAATTGTCGGTAAACCAGAAAATTGGTTGTAGTATTTTGCTTTTATAACGGCATTTTCGGTAAACGTATGCCCCGTTTCTTCCGGTTCCGTGTCGATATGCAGATCATCGAGGGAAACGATCGTGATTCCTTTCTTTTCCAGCGTCTTTGCTCCAAGTTTCAGCTCGGCCAGTTTCGCCCGGTTATGGGTAGCAATTAAGACTTTGTTCATTAGTTAATTGTACTAAATTTGCTCAAATATAGTGTTTTGGTGTTGATATTTTTCCAGCACACGAGTAAAATATATTATGGATAATCAAATATTTGCAAACCCCGTCGTCAGACGAGGTTTTTTGGTTATTAGACGGAAAAAAAAGAAAAAGTTGACAATTTACGGGCAATCATGTCCGTAGAGCGCACCCGCCCATTGTGGCGGTTTTTTAATTATTAAAAGTTATTAAAAAAATCAACGATGAGAAAAATAGAAGAATCATGCCGTTTTTGTAAACCGCAGCCGATTAATGGTTATTTCGAAAACTGGGGAGCTCCCCAGTTAAAAAATGCCATATTATTTCAAGGTAAGCATTTACGAGTCGAGCCTGATCTTCTACCAGTTCATCCCGACGGAATTCATTTACTGATTATTCCTGATCAGCATTTACAATCATTTGCTCAATTAAAAGCGTATGAAGAAGAGGTGGGTTATACATTACAACGTTTGAGTGCAGAACTGGGGACAAATATTGTAATTGGGGAGCATGGTGGTGGCAGTCGCGCTAACGGTTATGGAGAAAGTAAAGTCCAGTCGATTTACCATCCCCATATGCATGTTTTTGGTGTTAATGATCACGACGTTTTGAGTTACATGAAAGATGCGATGAGAAGACGGGAGGGTATCCAGTGCCAAAATATCGTTACAGCGGATGCTAGTCCAATACGGACAGTTTCTCAGCTTTATACCGGCCATCCTTATATATATCTTCAACAAGGTGAGACGGCAATTTTTGCCGAAGACCAAGGAGATAAATTTCCATCACAAATCATCCAACGGAATATGGGCGCGTTGTATAATGGAGTATCGCTGAATTGGAAGCAAATCGATCAAGATCCTGAGTTAGCAAGATTATCAGTTCAACGGATTACGGCAGTGCTTAAACAATGTCAAAGATAAAATGCCCTTTTTGTAATTTGGATCGAAAAAAAGATAAATTTGTTTTCGAAACAAAAAATTTCATCCTTTTACAATCGATCAAGCCGGTGATTAATGGTCATTGTTTATTAATTCCAAAAAGGCACTATCTTGAAGAAGTAGAAATCCCTCTGAATTTATGGAGAGAATATAGGCAGTGCAATAAAAAAGCATTTGAATACTTTAAAGAAACATATCAAAGGTTACCACTTGTATTTATAAATGCGGTTCAAGATTTATCGGTAAACCATCTACATAAACATTTTATTCCTGGCATATTTGGAAAATATGGCGTTGAACAAGCATTAAGAAATTTTATTGGACGGAAACAATTCCGGCAATCTCCTGTTGGCCGCCGCAGTATTTGACAATTTCATCAACCGATTCTTGTAAGGTTTTTTCCACCATTTGGCGGGAAATTTCGTATATGCCGTCAACATTGATTAGCAGATCCTTAGTTTCGTCGGTTACCAGCGAGCGTTGGGCGTCGCGGTAATTAAAATCAATGTTATAACCACCTGTCTGATCGCAATACGCCAGCTCCATTGGTTTGTATTTGGTAGGCTCATTATCCCCGTGCAATAAAATTTCGTCGCCTTCCTGCGGGAACTTTAAAATCGTCGGGAATTTAATTTTGTCCAAGTCGAACGCGCCGACAGAAATGCGGTTTTTCATGACGACCAAATTGTAAGCGTCAACGCAATCGTTAATCCGATAAAGATTTTTTTTCTGGGCTACCCGTCGCAATAATGCTTCCGGCGACGGCCGGCGGGAGTGCCAGTCGACACCCATTTCCTTATAAAGTTGCCGATAGCTTTTGACTTCCGGGTAAGTACCAAGAATTTCCGTCGTTAGATTTTCCTGCGAATGAATAAACTCGTCAAATTTTTTTGACAGTTCAGCATTATTTTTATTAATTTTGACGTTTTTAATGACGGCAATGCCGATCGTGATCGACGGATATTTTTCGGCGACAGCCGGTCCAATGGAAAAAATTTGCGGATCGTTTAAATCCGGCAAATGGCTTGTTTTGTTATCCCGTCTAGCGCTCATCGATTGTTGTTTGCCGGATAATTTTTCGATAACGTTTTCCACCCCCAAATCCAATATCAGATCGGCCGCTTTTGGTCCGGCGTTTTGTCCAACCAATTGGCGGTAAAAAGCTTGGAAAGCCACCTTTGGTTTTAAACCACTGGTTTTTAGCGCGGTAAAAACGGATTCCTGTATGCTATTGCGGTCATTGCTTTTCAAGTTGTTCAGGTAGTCCTTGAGAGTTTCCAGAAACTGTTTCTGATCCGGGAATAAGACAAATGGCTCGTTAGTTGTCGTTTTTTCGATCGCATAATTGCGGAGATACAGATTGGCATATTTAATCCGTTCATCAAGCATTTCCTTTTCTTTGATCGTTAACGCCGCTTTTTTCTGCTTCATAAAATAATCGGCGATATCGGCTTTATTTTTGAGTAAATTGACGATGGTGCGGAAACGGGGAAGAAGCATTCGCGTCAACGGCATTGGTTGGACCGCGGAGAGTTCGGCAATCCGGGCAAAATCAAGCATGACTTCTCCCTGCTTACTTTTGGGGATATTATTTTCCAATTTGGCAAAATAAGCATTTAGGCAGCGGTCATAATCGTCAAATAAATTGGGAATTGTCTCGCCTTCAGGATTAAAATCGAGATGAGTGTCTTTCGGCGTCCGTACCAATAGGAAACGGAAGACGTCCGGCGGTAAGATTGATGAAGTTTCTTTCGCTGAAGTACCAATACCTTTGGAGGACGACATTTTCCGACCGCCGATCGTAAACCATTCATAACCGCCTAAAGCATCGGGCGCTTCGTAATTTAAAATTTCGCGACAGATATGCGACGATAAATCATACGACCCGCCGGCCGACATATGGTCTTTGCCGGAGCTTTCGATGGTAACACCAATTGTTTTCCAGTGGGCCGGCCAGTCGAGTTTCCACGGTAACTTACCATTATCGTTTATCGGTTCCACTTTGCCTTCATAACCGCAGCCTTGTGCCCATTCGACCATTGCTTTCTCACAACGGTAATAAACATACCGGCCGTCCCATTTATAAACGCGAGTGGTGCCGATTTTGCCGCATTTCTCACAGATCGGGCTGTATGGAAACCAGTCGGCCGGTTTTTCGGTTTTTGCCACTTTCTTATAAATTTCCCGGACTTTGTCGGCATTATCCAAAACCAATTTGATGAGGACGTTCATTTTGCCTGACCGGTAAAGATCAATTGACCAGATGATTTGCGGATGACAATTTATTGAGTTAAAGACCTGAATAAATTCGTTGGCGAAGTACTGGGCGAAATTATCAAATCCCGGCTCGGGCGAGGGAATCCTGTATAAAGGAGATCCCATGTATTTTTCCCATTTATTTTTATCGAGATATGTCGGCAGGCCATCCATCGGATCCATGTTGTTGAAAACATAGGAAAAATGGGCTTTGACGCCTTGTTCGGCTAACGCTTTGTACATCAAGTCGTGAATGACGACGCCGCGCAGCGAGCCGACATGGATGCGGCCGGAAGGCGTTTTCATATCATCAACCCACTCAAGTGGCAAATGACGTTCTTTAATTTTTTTGACTTCGCGATCAACCCAAATCATATATGCTTATTATACAAGTTAAGGATGGTAATGTAAGAATAAAGCAGTTTTTCCAACGAGTCAATCTTTACCCATTCATCTTTCGTATGGTCGCCGCCGCCGATTGCCCCCATTGTTAATACGGGGATTTTTAGCCGGTTGGCAAAAACATTTTCATCGGCGACCGACTCCGTATAGATAGGAGTGATTTTATTTGGAAGAATAATTTTCCCGACAATTTCTTGTAGAAAACTATTTTTAGTATTTATAACATAACTTTCTCCATAAGGAGTATTGCGTATATGGGGTTTAATGCTGATTTTCATGTTTAGTTTGTTAGCAATGCGGCAAACCTTTTTAATAAAAAACTCACTTCTTACTTTCGAATTAGTGAGCAGCGATAGTTGAAGACTACAAGTGTCAGGAATGGAAAACGAGTCGGATTCCGCCGATATTTTTTGAAAAATTATATCCGATTGGCCGAAATATTTGTCTGCCGGTAACTTTATTTTTTTTATCTCATTTATTAATAAACTCGCTTTTTCCAGAGCGTTAATTCCTTTGCTGCTTTCCGCCGCATGCGCCTTTTTTCCAGCGACTTCAATATCAAAAACAAATCTTCCCTTCCGGCCAAAGCAGGCACTCAAAGGTTGGCTGGGATTTTTCACCTGGCCGCTTTCGGCAACAATCATAAAATCAATGTTTTTCAGTAAGCCGGAAGCAACCAGATCGTGGGCGCCTTGGGAAATATTTTCCTCGTCGACGCCGAAAACAAGCTTGACGGGCAAACTGTTTTTCTTTGCGTATTCGGCCAATTTAAGTATCACGCTTATCCCGCCTTTCATATCGACGACACCGAGACCACGGGCAATGCCGTGACTGATTTTGACGGTAAAAGGGTTAAACGAATAATTCTTATCGGGAGGGACGGTATCGATGTGCCCGTAAAAACCAAGATATTTTCGCGATTTACCGTTGGTAGCAACAAGATTGAGACGGTTTTTATCCGTCGTAATTTTAATTACCTGAAAATTCATTTTAATAAGATATACTTCGATGAATTGCGACAGTTTTAATTCGTTGGGAAATACGGATGGAATACTGACTAATTTTTGCAATAAAGGGACCGTTTTCATATCACATTCATTTCTGTCGTAACTGCTCACGGATTTGGGCGCATTGTTGGCTGTTTTGGCCAACTATTACACATTTTACTACCGGCGACGGAGCAACCGGTATCGTATTACCATCCGGTTTTTCTTGAAACAGTGTACGTACTGCTATTGGTACAAGCATTCCTTTTTCCATATCTCCATCTAGAAGTGAATGGCTATTCAACGTAGTTAAATGGCGCAATTGGTTAAGACTGGTGATCGGTTCAGAAAAACGGAGGTTAGTATTTATGAATGAACCGAAAGAATTATGACGGTGATAGACATTGGCTGCCGCCGCCTGAGCATTGTAGCTTATCGAATCACGAAGATTGATCTCCAAGACATTGACACCCAATACTTCATCAGTTTCTGCGTTGCGGACGATAATATAATCCGTTCCTAAAATACCGTAATGGTTCAGTTCTGTGGTGGCAAAACCGACTATGCCGCGATTATTTTGGTCAATTTGGTCAATCTCATCGTCGCGATGGCGGATCGATCGGCTACCCACAAAGGCACCATTGGTCGTTATCTGTTCGAATTCGCCGGCGATGACGGAATGATGAGATTTATCAGTAATCAGGACATTGCTGCAATTTTGTATTTTGCACGGTCGACCTGTCAGTTTTTCATATTGGTCTTGCGCATCCCATTCTACCAGAACTCCCGATGATGGGGCGATGTTGCCAGGCGGCCAGGCATCATTAACCGTCATACCGTCAAAATCTCCGGTTTTGAAGGCGGCGGAAAAAATATGGCGTAAACGGTTAATTTGTTGCCGAAATGCTTCCGGCGTCATTTCACCATCATAAGCAAATACACCATCACCGCCTGAAGCAAAGGGAATTTTGAACCAGATTTTTCCTGTATGATGGCTGGCAAAAAATTCCGCCGCCTGAACAACTTGCTCCGGCGTATTGATTACATGTCCCTCAAGCATTTTTATGCCATATTCCACTGCCTTCTGATGCAATAATGATTTTGTCGCCAACCTCTGATGGGATTCCTGTACTGGGCGTAATCCCAATCTGATTGCCGCTTTTTTTGTTTCTTCAGTCGGGAAAGTCGCGGCAAACAACATATCGCTATCAAATCTTTTACCTGTTTTTTCCAACAGATGAATGGGGTTAGTATAGGGATGGCCAAGGACTTGACCAGCGGTTACCTGCGGATTTACAATGTGCAGGCGGGATGCCAGATTGGCGGCGCTATCCGTGATGCCCTGTTGTTCATACAAATTGAGTAAGCCGGGCATCAGGGGCAAAGTAAGAATGTGGCCGTGCCGGCCGGCAGCGGCAACGGGTAATGTTGCCAGATAGGCATCGCCATCGGCAGTGACCATATCGCCAATTCCGGTATATGAACCGATTGGAGAAACCAACGGATCGCCATTAACAAAATTGGCGGCGGTTAGTACATTTCCGTCACGGAGGTTGTAACCGTGACACCGGACGGTCGTCGGACCATAACCAGAATTTACGGCCATATCGACGATTTGTTCCGGTGTCAACCGGGTTAGCGTAACGGGTTGTCTTAATGATTCATTCCTCACTTGTTCTACCATAGTTATTAATTATATGGTTATTCGTTTCATAGTCAATTTTTTAAAATATTTTGACAGAATTAATATAGTATGTTAAAATTTGAACATAATTATGATTACCGTTCCCGAAATTGTCGAAAAAATCATCGTTGGTTCACCGCTTTTAGAGGAAGCATTATATGAAGGATTGATTAATTATTCCGCTTTAGCCCGAAAAATCAAACCGGAGGTACAGAAAGAACTGATGAAAAATGTACAGGAAGGAGCGATTCTTATGGCCATCCGTCGTTTATCCAAAAAAATCAGACCGAAAACTGACGTAAAAAAAATACTCCAATCCAATCCAGACCTTATCGTTCGTTCCAATCTGATTGAACTAGTGATCGCCAATATCGATTTCTCCATCGAAAACCATAAAAAATTATTGGCGTTGGCCGAAGAACAGGAGAATACTTTCATGACGATTACCGAAGGAGTCTTTGAGACGACGATTATTGCCAGCCGCGAACTGCTGACGGAGATTCAGGCAATATTACCGAAGAGGAAAATTATAAAAGAGTTATTGGACCTTTCCTCAATTACTATCCGTTTGCCAAAAGAAAATATTTATACGCCGGGATTGTATTATTTCTTTCTGAAATCATTGGCGTGGGAAGGGATAAACGTCGTCGAAGTCGTTTCCACCTACACCGAATTCACGATTATTTTGGAAGATTGCGAAGTCGACCGGGCATTTTCAGTATTGAAGAAGTCCTTATCGGGCAAATATTAACGGATTTCGACGATTTTGTATTTTATTTTTCCCGCCGGGACTTCCACTTCCGCCAAGTCACCGACTTTTTTGCCAAGCAGGGCTTGACCGATCGGGGAGGTGTGAGACAGTTTTTTCTTCAGCGGATCAGCTTCGAATTCGCCGACAATATTGAATTGTTCCTGCCGGCCGTCGACTTCGACAGTGACGGCGACGCCGACAGCGACTTTGTGATTGCCATTGTGATTTTTGACCACTTCGGCGAGCTTGAGGATCTGCTCAATTTCCTGGATCCGTCCTTCGACAAACGCCAGTTCTTCTTTGGCGGCCGAATATTCGCTGTTTTCCGACAGGTCGCCCATTGCCCGGGCCTTACCCAGTCTTTCAACTGAATATGGTCTTTTGATATGGACTAATTCCTTATACTCTTTTTTCAGATTTTCGTGACCTTCTTTGGTTAATTGGATTTTTCTCATACGATTTAGAACTAAAAAAACATCCCCTCAAACTGGCTAGAGCAGGCGGGGATTTATGGTAAAATAGTACTATATTACGGTCAGATTGTCAAATAAAATAGATGACAAATTAGCTCTTATCATCTAGCGGCCTAGGATACCAGGTTCTCATCCTGGATACGCGGGTTCAAATCCCGCTGAGAGCACACGAGTGAATTGTCAAGGCGAAGATAATACTTTTGGATCATTGCTTCCTGCCAAAGCTTGGGTTCTATTTTAAGCTTTTCTTCTTCTATTTCTTTTCGGGTACCTTTAATGTATTTAAATGGTTTTAGCAGATTAAGACGGAGTAATCCCATATCAAAAACGGGTTCCTGGTCCAGTGTTGAAAGGATTATTCTTTTTTGCTCACGACTGTCATTCTCAAACCAGTACCTGGCTCTTTTAGAAAAGTTAAGGGTTTTTTCGGTATTGTTCAACGAGAAGGCAACATTCTGACTGACTGTCTTAACTTTTTTTTCCAGAAGGGAAATCTTTTTCTGTAGCTCAAGTTTTTTCTGCTTGTAATCCTGGCTGCTAATAATTTCCTCACTTTTATTATCCGGGCTTAAAAACTTATCAAAAAGATTTTGCAACATTTCTTTGCTAATAGTCAGTGTCAAGTACCCCATTTTTCAAGACCACTTTCTGAGATTTTTAACTTAAATTGATAGGGCGGCATTTTGATTTTTGTGTGAATACGAATTGAGTTATAGTAGTTTAAGTAACCAAAAATATATTC
>JAJYLO010000070.1 GCA_021787635.1 bacterium
GTTTGCCCGATTTGATCACCCGGGGAGTTTTGCCCAAAGCTTCCCTTTTTTTGTAGCCGGTAATCGTTTCAAAAGCCGGATTGACGTATTCGATACTGCCATGTTTATCGGTGATAATGACGGCATCAGCGGTTGTTTCCACGGCCTGGAAGAAGGTATCATCCATGAGCGATATTATACTACTTTGCAATAATTATGATTTTAAACTTGACAGTAGTTAGCCTTTACCGGTAATATTTATGTATTAATAATTTATTTAATTATGAGCGAGAATAAAAAGTCGAAGTTTGGTCTGGGGTTATTAATCGGGACAGTGATCGGCGGATTGACCGCCTTCTTTTTTTCCCCGACATCCGGGCCGGAAAACCGGGAGGAAGTGGCCAAAAAAATAAAACAGCTGGAAAAATTACTGGAGGAAAAAGAAGTCGATAAGAAAGTAAAGGAAATTTTCGGTGAAGTGACCGACGAAGCCGTCAGAATTTATAACCAAGCCAAGGAATGGCTGATTGCCGATCTGGCGGAGTTAAAATTGACCGTTGCCGAGATCGACAAGGAAAAATATATGGAAGCGGTTGAGGATATTATGAAGAAAGTGAGGAAAGAGGTCAAAAAAGACGGCAAACAGCTGGAAAAACTGAAGAAACAGTTGATGAAGGAGTGGGGGAAGATGAAATCTTAAACTTTCCGGCCGTATTTTTCTTTCGATAATCGGATAATCTTTTGCGCGTTTTCATTCTTCAAAGCCGGTAGCGGCAAAGTCTTCGCCGGGAAGGGGGCCGAGGTCATGCCGTCAATACAAAGTTTTTGGACGATTTCGAATTTCCCAAGCGACACCAGGTCATTTTCCGTATAGATTTCGGCAAACTCTTTTGTCAGGACATAAGCGTCGCGGGCGCCGACGACAAAAGAAATCAGCGTACCGACGTTGCCAAAAATGGCATGGACGACATCTTCGTCCAACTGTTCAATATATTGGTTGGCCAAAGTCAATGAAAGACGGTATTTGCGCGCCTCGGAGAGAATTTTAATAAATGACGAGGTGGCAAAATTCTGGAATTCATCAACGTAAAGGAAAAAATCCTTCCGTTCGCTTTCTTTCACAAACGACCGGTTCATAGCGGCCAGCTGGATCTGGGTGATAATCATCGCCCCAAGAAGCGAAGCGTTATCTTCACCGAGCTTACCCTGCGATAAATTAAGGATGAGGATTTTTCCTTCATTCATAATCTGTTCCAAGTCGACCGAGGATTTAGGCTTTCCAAGGATGTTGCGGATCATTTTGGAAGTGATAAACTGGCCGACTTTATTTTGGATCGGGGAAATCGCTTCGGCCTTTAAGCGGTCGGGCATGCGGGCAAATTCCTTTTCCCAGAAATTTTTGAGGACGGGATCCTGAAGGTGGGCGACGACTTTTTTGCGGTAATCATTATGAGCTAATAGTGATAATATATCAATTAAAGTGGCATCCGGCGTCTCCAGAAGCGTTAAAATCACATTCCGTAAAATATATTCCAGGCGCGGACCCCAACTGTCCTTATACAGTTTGTAGAAGATGGAAACGATGCCGGAGGAAACCAGATCCTTTTGCTGTTTATTTTTGATTTCCAGGACATTCAGGGAAAACGGCCGTTCGGTATCGAACGGTTCGAGGTAGACGACGTCGTTTATGCGGCGTTTGGGGATAAAATCGAGGATCGTTTCCGACAGGTCGCCGTGGGGGTCGATAATGCCGATGCCGCGGTCTTTGCGGATGTCATCAATCGCCATGTTGGCGATAAGCGTCGATTTGCCGGCGCCGGTTTTACCCATGATATAGACGTGTTTGCGGCGGTCTTCGTCTTTTATTCCGTAAATAGTTTCTTTATTCTTAAACTCGGCTTTAGCAAAAAAGTTGACGTTCTTCTTTTGTTCATCGGTAACATTATCCGCGACGGGCAAATTTTCCGGCGGTTCGCCGGCCAGCATTTTACCCCAGGCGATATTTTTAATACCACCCATGAGGTATCCTGGTGGGTGCCAGAGAGTGGCCAATTCCTGGGCATTGAGGACCTGGTGGCGGCGTTCGAAATAATTGGTCGTCCGGTTTTTAATCCGTTTTAAAAGCCAATCCCGGAAAAAAATCGGCCGGCGGAAAACGAACTGGTTGCCTTCGCCGAGAGAAAAACTGCCGAATGTCCCGGCCAGATTTTGGCGGTAAGCGTCGATTGGCAACTGTTTTAGGTCGCAGCCCACAATCAGCCGGACCAAAGCTTTGCCGCCCTGGAAAGAGGCCTTTTTCATAATCAATAATTGTTGCGGATTGCGGATATAGCGGTCGCCGGCTTCGTCATACACCTGTTTATGAGCCGTGCCGACAGCCAGGTCCTGCCAGGGAAAGGCGGCCGGGGTGACGATGATTTGGACGGCCATTTTGAGGTGCGGATCCTGCTTGGAAAGAAAACCAACTAGTGAAGAGAGGGGGTCGACATCCTTGTAATCCATATAGGTTTTAATCGGCAGATAACAGTAGGAGCTTAAGACCATTTCACCGATTGACAGGCATTTTGATTTAAAAACAATTTCCATCGGGTCGGTCGTTTTTTTGACGACCGACAAAGGGAAAGAGGAGGTGATGACACTTTG
>JAJYLO010000071.1 GCA_021787635.1 bacterium
TGCAGAATTTTTTCCTTTTCTTCTTCTTTCTTTACTTCAATATTAAGAAAGTTGGAAAATGGCTTGGCAATGAATTTCTTAAATATGAGAAAAAACAGGATGAAATTGATTACCTGCGCTACCAATTGTTTAACATCAATTCCAAGACTTCCCATAAAGATTAATTAATTATACAAACTTTAAAATCAACGCTATCACCAAAACGTAAATCGCCACCGCTTCGGCAAAGGCGATTGCCAGAATCATTGTCGTCCGCACCGCCGATTCGGCTTCCGGGTTACGTCCCAAGGCATCAACGGCCGAACTGCCGATGCGACCGATCGCGGTTGCCGGGCCAAAAACACCTAAGCCCATAACGATCGCGATCGCAACCAATCTTACCATTTCGGTGTTCATAATGCTTTAAAAAATTTATAATGTTATTTGCCGGGCGATTTTAAAAATCGCCCCTACTTTAGACAAACTTTAAAATCAATGCCACTACCAAGGCGTAAATCGAAACGGCTTCGGCAAAGGCGATTGCCAGAATCATTGTCGTCCGGATCTGCGACTCCGCATCGGGATTGCGACCCAATGCCTCCACCGCTTTACCGCCAATAATACCAATACCAATTCCCGGGCCGAGAGCGCCGACACCAATCGCCAACGCTGTTGCCAACTGCTTTGCTGCATCTGCATTCATAAATTTATCACCTCCTTAATGATGTTTTGTAATTGCCATATTAACAAATACTGCTGTCAACATCGCAAACACCAATGCCTGGATAAATCCAACAAATAATTCAAGCAGAAGAAACGGGAAAGAAGCTAATATCGGCACCAGAAAAGCCATAATCGTCAAAAGCACCTCACCGGCGAAAATATTACCAAAAAGCCGGAAAGCGAAAGAAATGATCTTCGAAAATTCGGAAATTATCTCGAGAAGTCCGGTAAAAAAGGAGATAGGATCGCGGAAATTGATAAATTTACTCATATAACCGCGGAATCCCAGGAATTTAACGCCAAATACCTGGATCAAAATCACTGATATCAGTGCCAACGATAAAGTTGAATTAAGATCGGCTTCGTTTCCCCGCAGTAACGGAACTCCATGATACAATACGCTGCCGACGCCGGGGATTAATTCGAACCAGTTTTGCAGAATGATAAAGAGAAAAAATGACGCCATAATCGGAAAAAAATAATCTGTTTTTTCCTTTAGTACCGATTCGAACAATTGGTATATACTCTTAAGCAAAAAATTAATGAAGTAAAAAAACAGTCCCTTTTTCGGGGCATTGGCTGCGCGGTTGTACATGTTCGCAATTATCAAAAAGAAAACCAGAACGACGACCGATAAAAGGAGAGTATTGGTTAATCTAAAACCAAGAACCCGAAAAACCGTTTCCGCTTTAATGCTTATTTCCGGCATAAGTTACTTTTTTGTTTCCTGGACCGTTTTCCAAAGATTGTAAAATGCACCCGTTAATCCCAACCCTAAAAACAACAGTAAAAACACGGGTTTTGTTCCAAGTATCTTGTCTATCCAATAACCCAAAAAAACTCCAACTAACAAAGGAGTAATTAAATAATACCCGATATTCAAGGATTTTGCAAGTTCTATTTCATCCTCTTTTGACTGTTTTTTTTTGCTGGTCGCTTCAGTCGCTTTTATTTTCATGTCATGACCAACTTTATAAAACCGGCGTGATGATTTTGATTGTCCTTGGCCGGAAAAAATGGTCGGATATTCATCATATTCGCGATGAACCGAAGAGGAAACATGGTGCCTTTTTTTGGCGAAAGCAATTAGCAAATCGTTATTCATATTACAATTTTACATTTTCACCGTTTCCAAATCTACCGCATTGTCCAAAATTATTCCAATCCGTCCCTCACGGTTGTTTAGCCTGCCTTTAAGCATAATAATTTTATTGATGAGAAGAATATTTTTAAGCTTGTTGTAAATTTTGGGGAAAGCAACTACTTCAATATTGCCGGTTTCATCGAATAAATTGACAATCGCCATTTCTTTGTTATCCTTTTTAGTCTTAAGGACTTTTTTGCCGCTAATGATTCCGGCCAGAATCAAGGAATCATTAGTGTCCTGTTCGGTAATGTCGCCGATTTTTTTTGCTTTCTTTTTTTCGATCAGCGCGCTATACTTCAGCAGCGGATTTTTGCCCATGATGAATCCGATCACTTCCCGCTCCATGTTGTATAATTCGTCCTCGTTGAATTCATCGATCGGATTATATTTATCCGGTAAGATACCGTCGGGATCTTCCTGTTGAAAAAGATCGAATTGTCCTTTTTCGGCTTTTTCCTTCATGTCGCCAATTTCTCTGACCGCCGTCGGATAATAAGAAAGTAAAGTCGCCCTGTTTCCAAATTGTGACATGGCGTCGGCTTTAATCAAACTTTCCACCGTTTTCTTATTGACTTTACGTAAATCAACGCGGTAGAGAAAATCACGAAAACTTTTGAATGGGCCCTTATTTCGGGCATCAATGATCGATTCGATCGCGGCGGCGCCGACGTTTTTAATGGCGGATAGACCGAAACGGATGGCTTTACCTTCGATGGAGAAACTATGGCGTGAGCGATTGATATCCGGCGGCAAGACAGTGATTTCCAT
>JAJYLO010000027.1 GCA_021787635.1 bacterium
ATTAATCAAAAACAGTTCGAAGGCATAAGTTTTTGGCCGTAGATACCACCGTTTCCACCAGGGGATATAGGAATAGGGTAGGACCGAGGCAAAAATCTGCGTTGCCGCCTCAATCGGCGTCTCGTCGTCTTTAGGATTTCTTATCTGAAGAAAGGAGAGATTGGCCATATAAAACGATTATAACAGATATGAACCACAGACCAAAGCCGGCATATTCCAGATACTGCGGCCAATAAATAACGGTTATGTTGTTGGTATTATTTCCATTTAGTATCCACCCGTTGGCCCAGTTGTTGACGAGGACGTGTTGAAGTTCTTTTCCGTTTTGATACGCTTTCCAGTCGGGTGAATAAGATTGGGAAAGATAATAAATAGTATTATTCTGTCGATTAACCGCAGAATTTGTATTTATGAAATGAACGTCCTTTAAGTAGTAATAAGGAATTTGATAGACATTAATGTCGCCTAAAGTATTAATTACTTTTTCCCTTCCTTCGGAAATGTTGTCGAAATACAAAGTATATCCAACGCCATAATGATCACTGGGGGGGATCACCAAATAATAATGATGCTTTTGGCCATCATTATCAGTATAGATATCCAAATCAGATTTCTTCACTGTCTCATTGAAAACATTAATTTCTAGACCTCTTTTATTATCATTAACTACATTAACAGTCAGCAGATAACCAAACTCGTGCGATAACTCAGGCAGACTAACTTTGACACAATTGTGAGTGCCAACCGACGTCAATGTAAATTTATTACCATCTTTTTTCAATAACGCCAAGCCGTTTGGAGTCTTACTACAAGCATTGTTAGTTTGATTAAGATAAGGAGAATCATTTATATTGCGATACTTTAATATTGCACTTTTATCCAGTTTTACGGTGAATAATCTATCATTAATCAATGTTTGTGGTGCGTATTTTGTTGACTGAAAATCATTATTAAAAATCTGCATTTCTTCCGGAAAAGGTTGGGAAGATTGTATAATCATACCGGTTTGAGGCAATTTTGATGAAAAAATTAAATTATTGCTATCTTCGCGGATTGAATATTGTTGGTCTTTCGGGTCTTTATTGCTAAAAAGCGAACGGAAGGGATAAAAATAATCATTATTAGTACGGGAAGTAAAGTAATCCCCATATTTGGCGTAGGCAAAATCGAAATTATCATAATTGTATTCCGGTCCAATCTTCGGTAAATTGTTTTTGACTCCGGTAAAATTATTGAATTTTTCTGTTTGAGTAAACCGGTAGACATCGATGGCGCCAAATGTCTTTACTAATTTCAGACCGTCTGTTTTTGCCAGTAATGATTCATAATCTTCATAAGTCATTTTTTGGCCTGGGTTATTATAAATATTTTTATCAAGATACACCCAACTGATATCGTATTTTTTCAGAGTTTTATTGAGCATCTCGGTATTTTTCCCATATATCGCCTGATCCAGTTCCCAATAAAAATTTTCATTAGTATCGTTCCAATAGGTGAAGGCCAAGTCGGTCAGCGGTTGCGGTATGGCATACCAGGCAAAACCGGAGTTGATTGTTCCCCAGTTAGGTTGTAACCAAGCCCAATACCAGGGAATCGGCAAATTGGCAACGCGTGTATTTGGGTCCTGTTTGTTGAAAAAATCAAATAACTGGAAATAATCTTTAGGAATATTTACTGCCAGATTTTCGTAAAAAAAGTGTCCGGCGAATGAAGGCAAGGAGTAGATGATAATTAATAGAAATAATATAAAACTGATGACGTACGTTGTACGTTTGTGCAACATGCGTATTAAGTATTGAGCTCCGATTGCGAGAAGAACAGAGTAGGAAAAAACGTATAAAATGGAAAATTTGGTAAAAGTAAACCGGAAAACTACCCTAAAAAGGGTAATATGGTCGCGCAAAAAATTAGAAACTATTCCGATCACCGGCGTATCAGTGCCCATCATAAAAAAGGCGAAAGCAAAAAGGACGGCAAAGGGTAAAAGCGTTTTGTTTCTTTTTTTTAAAATCGCCAATAAACCAATAAGCGCCAAGATAAAAAAAGCCCAGGCCGGTAAGTAAAATGCCGGTTTTTGCATATAATCAAGCCATGTCTGCATCATCAACCGGTAACTGCCGGTTTTGTAATCGAGATAATTAAAACCCATTGTCACTCCTTTGATCAAAGCGACGTCGGAAAAATCACCATAAACATTATTCCGATAGTAAATATCATTAGTATCCATTTCAAATGACTTCGAGTTGGAGATGATCTGCGAGTGGGTCAGGGTCGAGTAAGTAAAAGGTAAGCCCCAATAGGCATTGGTGGCAAAAATAATTAATGAAAGAATAATGACACTTTTTGTTTTGGCAAATTTCGAGGTGAAAAGGACTGTCAGAAATACCAGTCCCATCGCTATGGCGTAGACGATAAAAATTGTTGGCACATGCGCTTGCGGCGCGCTTAAGGCCGAGACAATAAAGAAATACAAAAGATTTTTCCGGTTATTATCTTCCAGATAGCGAAGAGCTAAAAATATGAGCCAGGGTAAAAAAGCAAAATGAACGGTAAAAAGCTCGAGCGGCAGGAAAAATTGCTGGATTGTGCCGATATTATATTGATAAAACAAAGCGCCGATAAAAGCAATCGGTTTGTTTTTGATCAGGTAACGGAGCAAAAAATACATTCCCAATCCGCCAATAAGATGCATTGCCAGAATATATACCCAGCGGATCAGGTCAGTCGGCATAACAAAAGACATGAGCCACCGTTCAATGTCTTGGAAAATCAGGCTGGCATGAGCCATGCCGTCGATTGTCCCCATTCCGCGGTATTGTTGCCAGACAGCGTTTAGTTCACGGCTGATATTGAGACGGAAATTAAATTCCGGAAATAGATTGTCCCAGCCAATAAGATAAGTGCCCGGTTTATAGTTGGTTACGAACAATATGAAACTGATAAGACAAATTAATAGCAAAAAAAAAGCCTTTTTAAATATACTACGCATAAGTTTACTTTAATAATAAGGTAAACCGCCTTTTAAGGAAAGAGGAGCGAGCCGGTACCGGATTAAAGCGCAGTCGTTTATAAAGATATAGGATTGTATTGGCAGGCAGAATCACGACAATTATTAATTGGATGATATTAATGAAGACATCTTTCAGTGTTGGTTTATAACCAAGATTCAATATCGCATTTATTCTGGACTTAAACGTCAGAAAAAATGTTTTTTTGGGATCTTTTAGGGAATTGGAACTTTCTCTTATCCGATAAAGGAAAAGAGTTTCCCTGGTATTGGCGAATTTACCGAAATGCAACAGCTTAAAAAACATACTGACATCTTCGGCGGTTTTATGATTGGCATAACGGCACTTTTTTATTAGGTGTGCATAAGTTACAAGAGTCGGGTGTTGGATGGCGACCATTGTCATCATCATTCGATATAATCTATCGGCTTCAATCGGGAATTTTTTATAACCGATGATATTACCGTTTTCATCAATTAGTCTGACTTGTGAGCCAATGGCGACAATTTCCGGATTCTTTTTCAAGTAATTCAATTGGGTAGTTAACCGTTTTGGTAAAGAAATATCATCAGCATCCATCCTCGCAATATAAAAACCTCTTGCTAAATCAAGGCTTTTATTTAAGGCAGATGCTAATCCTTTTCTTTTTTTGAAAGAAAATACACGGATCCTTTTATCTTTTT
Source organism: bacterium (assembly GCA_021787635.1). Taxonomy (GTDB): domain Bacteria; phylum Patescibacteriota; class Microgenomatia; order UBA1406; family GWC2-37-13; genus JAJYIQ01. The sequence continues at coordinate 3,692 of JAJYLO010000027.1, forward strand.
TGGCAAATTTCTTTAATATCTCCAAGCTATTGTCTGTTGATCCGTCATTAATGGCAATTAATTCCCAGTTACAATATGCTTGGTTGAGAATACTTTCGATTGCTTCCACAAGAAAATCTCCGGCATTGTAAACCGGCATGATGATAGAGATAAGCTGATTGTTTAGTTCTTTATTTTTTCTCATAAGTTTTATTCCTTCCACCTCTAACCATGAATATGCAACTATTCATGAGTATAGGGAGAAGGAGGGTATAGGTGATGAATTTTATCTAGGCGAAAAGCCAGCTATGCAAAGATTGCATAGAGTTCGATAGAATATCGCCATCCACTAGGTGGATCCCTCCCTTTCGGTTGTTGCGTCGTCTTACCGCGCGGAGCCCAGATACCTGATCTGAAAGCCAGTGGAAAAGTTCCCCCGACATTCGACCAGACCCCAGGCCTGACCACCATCCGCCGTTCGGACAGTGAAGCGTAAGTCATTGCCATAGGCGACCGTTACCGGATTCTGAGCACCTTTCCCATTACGGGCGGTGTCCAGATACAATGCGCATTCGACTCCGTCGAAAGCGTATTCTCCAGTTTCGATCGTGATCCCCACGGTGTGCGCTTTGCGCAAATTACCTTGCGGTAATTGCGGCTGCCAGAGGCGACCATCAGTCGTCCAAACGGCGCTGTACTCGTTTCCTTGCGGACTCGAGTATGATTGACCTGCTAACGGATAGCTGGTCGAAGCGCTGCTGGGCGGAACTGCGGTTGCAACAGTGACAGTGGACGCCGGGAGAACAGGCGTAGCAACGGGAGTGGTAGGTCCAGCGTTGATAACGCGAGACGCTACAAATGCCAAACCGCCGCAGAGCAGCAGGATGACAACAACTCCCAAAATCACGGGCAGAATCCAACTTGAACTTCGCGTGTACATTTCATACCTCCAGCTTGAACTTAGATTTTTCCTTCTTGTAGCGTTTGCTACTTTTGCAATGTCTCACTATGCAGACCTGCAAGGTTGGGTGATCACACGATCACTTGGGGTCAACCATTTAAACTTTACCTCCTTTCTGAGAAAGTCCTCTCTAAAAATAAGTTGTCTCTTATTTCCAAAGTGGACTTCCCCAAATGACAGCTTGTGGCTATCTTTTGGAGGCGATTGTTTGAGGTTTTGATGTACTTTTGGATCTCAAATCCCGTTTTTCCTTAACAACCGAGTTGTAAAAGAGCGGACGAAAAGTCCATTTATTCCTGTCTATTGCTTTATTAGACAAGCGACTTTCCATCTCCTATTGCTAAATTTTTGGGATTGATGGAAAGCTTTTATCCATCCCCTCCAAATCTAGCTTGGGGGTTTAAAGCCCAAGGAAAAGGAATAAAATCAGATTTTTATTCCTTTTCTCTGGCGATAATCTTCCATTGCTCTTGAAAAATTATTTACGTTTAAGATATAGACTTCATTGTCGGTTACTTCAACATCTTCCGGGCAAAATCCCATAAAAACCAAGCTTCTTTTTGTGATAAGTTTTGCTAATGCTTTATCGGGGATAATTCTTCTGGTAGATTCATATAAGAACCACAACTCTTTTTCATAATTGCGTTTGCTGTCTTCCGTTAATTTCAAGTATTGCGGAGGTACGGCACGGGCCATATCATCCATTGATAGTTTTCTCACTTCGCCGTTTTGGAAGTTGCCTTCGGAATACGGATTACCGGTTTCTTTTATCAATGACCAAAGATATCTTCTTGGGCTGGAATTGGATCTGGTCCGGCTGGTGCCGATTGTCGCCAGTTCCGGAGTGAAAACACCGTTAATCTCTCGTCCCCGCAAAAGCGATACTCTTTTTCCCAAATCCAAATCTTCACCAACTGCCGAATCCCAGTCATACCCTCCAATTAAAGCATAAGCTTCTGCAGTAATTGCGGTATTTGTGCCATAGGTAAATGGCCTTGACCAGTGAAAATCCCTGTTTTTTGGAGGGATTCTTCCTTGATGCAGATAATGGTTGGCTTGGGTAGTCATCAAATCCCAAAACCGTCTTGATAAAAATATGAATTCGATGTTTGAGATATAACGCAGAAATTTTTCTTGATAACCGGTTAAGGTATCCAAATGCGGCTGTTGGTCAAATGTATCAATTACCGTTCTTATTTGTTGTGGATCAACCCATACTAAATCGGCATCATCAGCCTGTAAATATAAAGGAGTTCGGTAAAATACATTTCTCTGTAGTGATCTTGCCAGGGCAATGTCACTCATCAGTTTTCTTGCCATCCCGACTTTTGCCCAACTTTCATCAAACTTTATTTCCAACGCATTTACGTGTATATTCGGATTATCCCTTTTAAATCTCATTATCTCATCATATGTTCCATCAAATTCTTCTCCTTCACGGGTGTTGACTAAAATATCCAGTTCGTACAAATGGGAATCGAGCGGTTTGCCGTCAACGGTTTGTTGTTGAGAATATGATTCAAGCGTTTGATAAACGCTTTTTTCTTCATCTTTTGCCGGAATGACGACAGCAACTCGACACTTACATTCCATTGGTGATAGCGATCTTCGTCCAATCATTTTAGCACCAGCTACCCCCCCCTCTCTAGTTAGTGAAACCGGGTTCTGGATAACCCGCTCGATAAGTTCTCCATATTCGGGAAATTGTTTGCCCATCCATTCAAAGTATGCTTGATTAGCAGTAATTTCCCGTTGCGGCGATCGGTCGGTTTGCCTTTCCGGATTGTAAGCATAATTACCACGCAATACATCCGGTCTTTGCATCAGCCAACCACGATATGGTTGGGGGACCAAAGAATAATCCAAAGGCGGTACACCGTTAAATAACCCTTCTAGTTTTGAAAAACTGGCTCCTAATTGTCTTCCTAGTTCTAACATAATTGACAAAAAATAAACTTTAATTTGAATTAACTACCTGACTCCGTTTGTAATCTGTTGATTCGCATTGAGTCGGAAAATATATTGACCAAATGAGAAGCTCTTGATACTTTTTTATGAAATTTTTTTCCTTCCGGTTTCTTTTTCATTTGTTCGACAAAGGTTTGAACGGCAGGGTTTTGAAGATGGGGTTTTATTTCATTAACCGAAGCAGAAGCGTTTAATGTCGCATTGACTAAATCGGGATTGTGAGAAACAAGTTGTCCGGCTTTTTCAGCGATAAAATCCTGGACCGCTGGATTAGACAGAGTTTCTTTAGCAGCATCTTTTAATTCAATAAAGAGAGGACTATTGTTTACAGCTTTGATCCAAGCTTGCGCAGTTACTCCGATAGCGTACAGGGAATTTATTGTCCATTCTTTGGCAGCAAAATAACGAGGTTCAATTTGTTGCTTTATATCCTGAATTTTTCCGCGTATCTGTTGCGCATAGGTTAAGCCTTTTTCTGTATTCATACAGCCTATAGTATACCTTATATGACCATAAATTTCAAGCCATCCTATCCAACTATTAAAAGTAATAAATATATAAGATGATTGTTAGAAATAAGTTAAAGTCATGTGAAGGATTTGTAAGTTGAAATAAGGCTGAGTTCAATTCATTAAACCTAATTATTATCTATAAGAAATTTGCTCTTGTATGTGATGAATACTCTACATTTTATTGGAAATCTTTGCAGAATGATTTTATGCACACGTGTTTACTATTTATAGGTATTTTCTCTATCCGGCAGAGAGTCAGGTTGGTTATTATAAAAATTCGGCGCTTTTTCAGCTCCTGTAAATTCCACTGCTACCATGTTCAGTATGAGAGTATAAAAAGCGATATTTCTCAACCGTCCTTCGTTACCAGTTTTGTTACTTGTTGTAACGGCATGGAAATTGGCCGGAGCGTAGGCTTGATCCCACCGTCTACAAATTACTGCCGGAAACATTTGTCCAAAGTAGGTTCTCAACGATTTCAGCAGTAATTGTATCCTATAGTTAAATATAGTTAAAGTAGAATTTTAATATAGTACCCTTTGATTAACGATAAACTGATTTATCCACACGAACTACACAATATCCCTTTTTAAGTTACTATATTGGTTTATTCCTTATAAACGATCCGGTTGTCAAAGTGCTCGCCCAAAGGGCGATTAAATTTTTCTCTTAAGGTAGATGCCGGTAGTCAAGGCAATGATATTGGCGCCTAGAATCAAGAAGTCAAACTCCGGCCCGGTCGAAGGGACAGTGGTCACTCTTTGGATAGTTGGTGTCGGAGTCGCAGTCGGTGTGGGTGTGGCTGCCGGCGCACCAATTTCGATACAAAACTGGGAAGTGCTTTGATCAATCGGGGTGTTGTCCGCCGATACTTGCGCCGTATTCACCTTGCAAAAAACGCCCGATTCGCTTGGCAGCGTCGCCTGGTTGGCGATCTGCATTTGCAAATAATAGGTGTTTTGCGCACCCGGGCCCATGTCACCGATATTAAAAGTGATTGCCCGTCTGGTCGTATCAAAGGTACCAGGACCGGCCACCGGCGTCAGAAAATCAGGAACAAAATCCGTAAAAACGACATTATTCAAAGTGACGGTGGAAGTATTCTGAACCGTGATCTTGAAAAAAATAAATTCGCTGGCAATAAAGTGGGGATCGGACGGAGTCAGATTATTGACGTAATTGCCCCGGGTGGGGTCAGTCAGATTAGCATTGGGTATGGCGACCATTTTTGTAACCATAATGGTTTGGTTCGGGGTAGGTCCACTATACTGGCCATATTGGGCCATTACTTTTGTCGAGAGAATAGAGAAGACAGAACAGATTAATACTATGCTGGCCAAAAACTTTTTCATACAGCTCGTATTATACTACAGGTCGATTAAGAAATCAACTATGGGATTAATTTATAACTATAGTCATTCCAGCGACAATCTTAAGCAGGCGATGTGAAGGAAATGTAAGAGAAGCGTAACAACACTGTATAATATAGCCATGAAACTTAATGCCAGGGAACTGCGTGAAGTGGATGAAAATGAGGCTAAGGCGAGGCTGAAGCACTTGAAGCGGCAGCCAATCTATTTTATCCTCGAGAACATATATGATACATACAATATCGGTGGTTTGTTTCGCCTGGCCGACGCTTTGGCTATCGAAAAGATGTATCTGTGCGGAGAGACGGAGATTCCGCCCAACAGCCGGATAAAGAAGGCCAGTATTGGCACCTATAAGGTAGTGCCGTGGGAATATAAGAAGACGGCTAAAGAGGCAACTGCTGAATTGTCAAATTGTTATATTGCTGCCGTTGAACAGCACCCATCCGCCGTTTCATATACCCAGACAGAATATAAATTTCCGTTAGCATTGATTTTCGGCAACGAGACTTATGGCGTCACGCCGGAAACATTAAAATTGGCCGATCGGATAGTCGAGATTCCGATGTGGGGAATTAATCGCTCGCTTAATGTCATCGTTTCGGCAGCGATTGTGAGCTATTACGCAATCAATAAATTGTGATACAATATAGCAAATGCTCGCTTGTATTCTGCCTGGATAGTTTAGTGGTAAAACAAACCCTTGGTAAGGGTTAGAGTGTGAGTTCGATTCTCACTCCAGGCTCCCGAACCATTTTCCATGAACAAGAAAACAAGATCGTCGATTATAACACCGTGTATCTTCCTGACAAGAAAGCTGCAAGCGGCCTTCTCCCGCTTGATCGATTATTTCAAGTCTAAATCCTTGTTGAATATTGAGCGCCGTCATACCAACCATTTTCTATCGATCATCGTCGTACCGGCGATCACGGTACTGGTTATTGGTTTATTAAAATACGGTTTGGAATTGTTGGTTCACCAGCAGCGGCCTTTTACTTACGCTTGGGCGATAATTTTCAGCGCCTGGTACGGCGGCTGGTGGGCCGGCGCGGTAGCGACGGTTTTTGCGGCTTTTTTATCCGATGTCGTTGATCTTTTTTTTCTCAAAGTCCATTACTCGTTATGGCAGGAATTACTGATTCATTCACTGGATATAGCGATATTTTTAATCATCGGGTTTTCGATTAGTTTCTTGATCGAAACGATGTATTCAGCCATCCGGAAAGAGAAGGAATCGGGGGATCTTATTAATCATATTATGGAAAGCATTACCGGTGCTTTCATCAATTTCAACCGGGAATTTCGGGTTCTTTATATCAACTCGGCCGCCAGTAAAATGGTCAAGCAAACGGAATTGGCCAATTATATCTATAGTCGGGGCCGGGAAGTGATGAAAAGCAAAAAACACTTCGAAGAGGAATTTTTCAGCACCCGGACCCGGCGCTGGCTGGACGTCGATTTTTATCCGGCGACCGACGGGCTGACTGTTTACGTCTCGGACATTAGCGCTCGGAAACGAAATGAAGAACGGTTGAAAAAAACCGAATTCCAGTTCAAGCGGTTGATCGACTCCAATATCATCGGGGTGGCCATCGAGGAAGCCAACGGAAGAATCGTCGACGCCAACGACGTATTTTTAAAGATTATCGGTTACCGCCGGGAGGAATTACCAAAGCTCAATTGGACAAAAATAACGAGCCCGGCTTACCGCCGGGCCGATACGGAGGCGATGAAAACCCTCTTTACCAAAGGAGAAATTTTCCCTTACGAAAAAGAGTATGTCAGTAAAGACGGCCGGAAGATACCGGTCCTAAAAGGCGGCGCCGTCTTGGAAAAAAACCCGCCCCGGGCGGTTATATTCGTCATCGATATTTCCGAACAAAAAAAACTGGAGCGGCGGAAAGACGAATTTATCTCGATCGCTTCCCATGAATTAAAGACGCCTTTGACCAGCATCAAGGCTTTTACCCAGCTTTTGCAGCGGCACTCGAAAGATAAGCGAGACGATAAAGCGGCTAATTATTTGATACGGATGGACGGCCAATTGGAGCGTCTGACGAAACTGGTGACCGATTTGCTGGATGTTACTAAAATCCGGGAAGGGAAATTGCTTCTCAACAAAGAAATTTTTGCTTTTGACCAACTGGTGGCGGAAATTATTGACGATGTTCGGATGATCAGTCCGGCTTATCAAATCATCAAAACCGGTGCCAGCCACATGAATATCTTGGCCGACAAATTTCGTATCAGCCAGGTAATTACCAACTTGCTGAATAATGCGATTAAATATTCCCGGTCTGGAGATAAAATCACGGTGACATTGTCAGCCGACAACCATCAGGCCGTCTTGTCGGTTAAGGATCAAGGGATCGGCATCAGCAAAGACAGCCAGGAGGAAATTTTTAAGAAGTTTTACCGGGTGGACAGCCCTCGCAACCGCAGCTATCCGGGATTGGGACTGGGTCTTTATATTTCTTCGGAAATAATCCTTCGGCATCGTGGTAAGATATGGGTAAGCAGCCAGGAGGAAAAAGGATCAACTTTTTCTATCAGTTTGCCAGCCATCAAATGAATAAAGCAATATGGATTGTCGATGACGACCATGCCATTTTGGAAGTCACCCGGATTGTTTTGGAAGAGGAAGGGTATAAAGTGGCGACGGTTATGTCGGAAGAAGGGTTAAATAAAATGCTTAAAACCGGCAAGCCCGATTTATTTTTGCTAGACATTCTTCTTTCCGGTAGCGACGGCCGGGATATCGCCAAAAAATTAAAAGGTAACAAAAAGACCGGTCATATCCCAATTGTCATGATGTCGGCCGATATCCGAACGCTGGAAAAATGCGGCCAGACTTTAGTTGACGACTGCATCCGTAAGCCGTTTGACATCTACGATTTGATCGGGAAAATAAAAAAACTGACATGATTTTTACGCCAAGCCAGCGCAAGCCGCTTCGACCACTCCGGTTCCTCCGCCGCCGATTCCCACCGGCCAAAGTTACCAAACAACAGTGATTTATAATTCATCCTTATTAATTTTACCGGCGCCGGTTTCCAAGATTCGTTTTAATCTATCAACCTCATGATCTATACTAAAATATAGATGCGAACGGAATTTATTTTGCTTATCATTATCGGCGCTTTTTTTAGCGCGCTGGTCTTTTTTTTAATTATTCTTTATCGGCCAACATTGCCGACTTTGGTCGACCAGCCGCCGGCCAAAAAAGGGGAAGCGGCGATATCCGATCCGAATTCGATCGCGCAGCTTCGCAGCCGGGTTGACTGGTTGGGAGAGCAGGTTAGTACTCTCGAAGCAAAAATCGATGCACCAACCCCAACACCATTACCGTTGCCGTCAGCGGCCGTCGGGAAGGCGATTATTGCCGTTGCCAATACGAGCGGTACATCGTTTACGACGACGGCGACGACCTATACGCCGATGGGGATGTACGTCAATATCAATTGTCCCAAAAATTGCTTGCTTTGGATCAATTTTTATACCTCGTCGAAAAATACCGGTGAAGCAGCGGCGCAATCGGGCAACGTTAATTCTTACGACGTTTATCTTGACAGTGCCGACCAAGCGATTTTCACCCAGGCGAGTTACGCGGTACCGGCGACGTCCGTCCCTGTCTCGTTAAATGCCGCCATCCCGGTTACAGCCGGTTTCCATACCGTCGATATCCGAACCAAGACAACCGGCGGTATCCTTGAATCCGACTCGTCTGCATTGCAGGTGATGGCAATAGAGCGCTAAAAATACTGTAAAATAATATTATGCATTTTGAAAGAACTATTTTTGACGTGCCCATCGATGTTGTTAGTTATTTTGTCCGGCACAACATTTATCTGGCGCCGCTCCTGCTTTTTATCGAAGAAGCCGGCGTACCGGTTCCCATGCCCGGCGATGCGGTCATTGTTTATCTTGGTTATCAAGTGCTTCGAGGGAAAATTCCGTACGCAACCGCCTTCCTGGCCTGTTTTTTCAGCGTCTTGGGCGGTGCGACCGTCTTGTACCTTTTGACATATCATTACGGTCCGCTTCTTATCAAGAAATTCGGCCGGGCATTGCACATTAATGAAATGAGACTGGCATACTTCGAAAAAAAATTTGACCACTACGGTTTTTGGTTGATTGTTTTCGGCCGGTACATTCCCGGTTTGCGGGTACTGGTCAATGCATTTTCCGGCCTGTCCAA
>JAJYLO010000028.1 GCA_021787635.1 bacterium
GGCTGTGGCAATAGGGGCATGATCAAAGATAACAAGGGGAAGGGAAAAAAAGAGAAAGGAAATAATAGCCACCAAGTATTTTCCCAGTTTAATGGTTAGTTTCCGGTCGGTTACGGCAATTAAGATCATCGGCAATGTCAAAAATACCGCCAGATAGTGGAGTTGGACAGAAAAAGAGAGGAAAGTGCCGAGTAGAATGGCAAAAATTATTTTATCCGTTTTCATCAATTTGTAAAAAAAGTACAGGGTAAAAAAGGCAAAAAAAGGCAGCAAATTAGGGTTCCAGGAAAAACGCGACTGCTCGATATTTTCGAATGAAAAGGCGGTCAGAATCAAAAATAACAGGGCCGTCAGTTTCCCAACTTCTTTGCGGGTAACCAGATAACCGGCAGTTATGCCAACAAGCGATAAAAAAGCAGCGCCGAAAGCCAGCCCGGCGGGATTAAAATTGAAAAGGAGTAAAAACGGGGCAATCAGATAATAATAAAAAGGGCCGAGGTAAACCTGACCGACCGATGAGGGAGCGCCGATGGCCGGCCAATGTTTTAACGTGATAATATTGCGGACAATGATCGCGTCCCGGCCCTGGTCGGAGAGAAAGGTGGTAAATTCCGGCAGCTTATAGAAACGCACCAATACGGCAAGAATAAAAATCAATACAACCAATTTATTTTTTGTTACAATATCTCTAATGTCCAAGCGCATATTCCCATATTTTACCTTAATCCTTATCGTTTTAGGAAGTACCGTCATTCTCTGGATGCCATTCCTGCTTCGGTTTATGAATTTATCGATGATGGATATTTACCGCAATTACGATGGGCCGCTTTATATCATTCCGGCAAAAACCCTTTATGATATAAATAAAATCGATGTTCCCGGAAAGGGATTGATTGTTTCCCTACCTTTGGGGGCCAAATATTTTGCTGCTCACTTACCGTTATACCCGTTATTTATCAGATTGTTTTCCGCCGTCATGGGCTATTTGAAATCGATGATCTTTGTCAATATTTTGTTTACTGTTTTATTAGCCATGTTTTTTTATTACTTCGTAAAAGAGTTGAAGCTTTCGCAGAATCCGCTATTATTAGCAATTATCTTGTTATTCCTGCCGCGGTTTTTGATTGTCCGCGCAGTCGGCGCGCCGGAGAGTTTATTTATGCTCCTGGTTCTTGTTTCCCTTTTCTTTTTCGAGAAGGAAAATTATTTTCTGGCGGGCCTGGCCGGTGGACTGGCGACAATGACGAAATCGCCGGGTATTCTTCTGGCGATCGCTTATGCCTATGTAATACTAGAAAGATTATTAAAAACGCGCAAATTCGACTGGCGGTATTTTTACCTATCTTTAATTCCGCTGGGATTATTGGCGGTATTCGGGATATATGCCATGCAGATGCACGATTTTTTTGCCTATTTCCATTCGGGAGACAATATTCATCTGGTATATCCCTTTGCCGTTTTCAATTTCCATGTCACTTGGGTGGGGACGCCGTGGCTCGAAGATATTCTCTTTTATTTTATTATGTATTTGTTAGCAATTTTCTATCTTAAAGATACAAAATACCGGAGCTTGTTTTATTTCAGTTTGGTGTTTTTCATCGCCGTCACTTTTGTCCAGCATCGTGACATTTCCCGTTATAGCCTACCGATTTGGCCGTTGGCGGTAATTGCCTTCGACAAATTTTTTACTTCCAAAAAATTTCTGGTCGTCCTACTTATTCTATTGCCGGCGATTTATCTTTACGCCTGGAATTTTCTCCTCTATAACGTGATGCCGATTGGCGAAATGAAACCGTTCCTATAAAATATCTCATTATAATATAAACCCATGCTAAAAAAAACAAAAAAAATGGCTGCTGACCGTAAAAATCTCTATCGTTCAGACACCAATAAAGTGATTAGCGGAGTGGCCGGGGGGCTGGGAGAATATTACAATATCGATCCGACGATCATCCGGATAGTTTTTATTTTACTGGCAGTCTACGGCGGCAGCGGTATTTTTATCTATCTGATATTATGGTTGTTGATTCCCAAAAAATCGCAAGGCCACGTCGATACCAATAAAAACATTAAGGAAAACCTGGCGGAAATGCAATCGACCGCCAAGGATTTGGTCAAGGAAAATAATTCCCGGAAAATCGTCGGTATTTTTCTGGTGGTTTTCGGCTTTGCTTTTCTTCTCGACAATTTCGGCGTGATCGATCTTAGCTCAATCTGGCAGTTCTGGCCGGTCCTGTTGATCATTGGCGGTTACTTGATTTTAGTACATCATGAATAAATTCTGGGGAATAATATTTATTGCGGCCGGGGCAGTTTTCCTGCTTAATAATTTGGGCTTGTTATCATGGAATATCTGGTTTGTTCTTTGGCAGTTCTGGCCGGTAATTTTTATTTTCTGGGGACTGGAAATAATTTTGGGGGAAAGCCTGATCGGCAAACTGATTGTCGGCATCATCGTGACTGTCGCCGTTGCCGGTATTCTTACCGAAGCGGCCGCTTTTGATAATAATCAATTCCGGCAGTGGATGCAACGGTACATGAAATGGCTGCCGCTAAACGAACAATTGTTCCGTTATCATCAACCCGCGGTGCCGGATTTCCTCAATGACAGTCCGAGCAAATCGTTATGAAAAAAACCGAGTATGAACAGAAAATTCGGATTCTAATTGATTCGATCAATAAAGTCTACCCAAGTACCGGCCGACTGATGTGGCGAAGCTTTTTGAGAGGATTATTTACAGCGATCGGGGCGATGGTCGGTTTGTTAATCGTGATAACCATCGCGACTTTTATCTTCAGTCAATTTCGCAGCATTCCCGTTCTGCAAAATCTGACGATACTGGAGAAGTTCTTCCCAAAAAAATAATTATTTTTGACACTTTGGGCAGAAGAATGTGCTTCGGCCACCCTGCTTGGTCCGTTCAACCTTACCTTTGCAGCCGTTGGGGCATGGCTCGCCTTCGCGGTGGTATACGACCATATGATCCTGATAGCGGCCGCGGGAGGCATCAGGTAGGACATAAGCTTCGTCGCCGGCAGAGGAACCATTGTATTTTAATCCGGTATCTATGACTTTTAAAATCGACTGATACAATTTTTTGGCTTCGCTTTCCGACAAGCTTTTGGCTTTGCGGCGAGGATCGATACCGGCGTAAAACAGAGCCTCGCTCGCATAGATATTGCCGATACCGGCCAGCTTATCCTGTTCCATTAAAAGCAATTTGATCGGTTTTAAATAATTATGCACTAACGAATTAACGAATTGGAGAGTAAAATCTTTTGCCAAAACATCGGTGCCAGTTGGTTTTTCCGGTTTGTCACTGACTTTTATCCAGCCGAATTTGCGCAGGTCATTGAAAAATAGCGTTGAGCCGTCGGTAAATCCGATTATAATTCTAGTTGTTTTTGCCGGCAGGGAATTACCGCTGACAAAAGGAATCTTGTGGGTGAAAGTCACTTGACCGTTTTTATCGCTGTATAGAAGCTGACCGGCCATTTTTAAATGAATATTTAAATACAGTTTACCGGACAAATGAATGGCCATGATTTTACCGGTTCGCTTGATGTCAACAATTTTCTGACCAATGGCTTTTTTCTTATCGCCGATAAATTGTTTTGGGGACAAAACTTCGATATTCTTGATTTTTTTACCAAGAATATCTTTGATCAATGCGCGGCGGATTGTTTCCACTTCCGGCAATTCAGGCATAGGAATCAATAAATTCTAATATTCTTTTTTTGAATTTATCATAAGTAAATTGTTCGGCTGTTTTCCGGGCCGCTTTTTTCATCGCTAAATATTTGTCTGTCGGCAGTGATTCCAAGTTCTTGACTTTTTCAATTAACGATTCCGGTGACAATTGGTCAAACAGGTAGCCGTTTACCCCGTCGCAAACGGTTTCCGGCAGGCCGCCGCTTTTATAGGCAATCACCGGTAGTCCGTGACCCATGGCTTCGACCGGAGCAATGCCGAATTCTTCGTCAACCGACGAAAAAAGGAATGCCCGGGCATTTTGGTAAACATTAATTAATTGTTTATCGTTGACGTTTCCTAAAAACTCGACTGCCGGTCCGGCAATTGACCGCAAATACTTTTCGTCGCGGCCGCTCCCGACGATTTTCAAATGGAATTTATATTCATTGGAAGCTTTAACTAGAATATCGACATGTTTCGCCCGGGCAAGGCGGGAAACGGTAATGTAATAGTTTTTAGTTTTCAATTTCCAATTTTCAAACGAATTGGGAATATCGACCGGAGGATAAATTACGGCGGCGTCGCGGCGGTAAAATTTCTCAATCCGTTTTTTCGTTTCTTCGGAATTGACAATATAGTAATCGGCGCGCTTGGATGAATTGAAATCCCAGATTCTCAAAAAATGATTAAGAATAGTACCATAAACTTTTATCGGCCAATATTTTTGCCATTCGATCGCCGTTTCATAGCCATAAAGATAGCGGGGAGGATGATGGATATAGGCGATATGGACGGTTGGTTTCTGCGTTTTTATCCCTTTACACATCCAGCTACCGGAGGAGGAAATGACCAGATCATATTTTGAAAAATCAAAACTTTCCCAGATCAAAGGTGTCAGAAACCGGAGCGGGGAGTAAAAGCGGTTGACGACGGGGATTTTTCCAAACCACGACGTGCGGACGTGCCAGTTTTTAATAATATCCTTATGGGCTCCAAGCGAATTGTTGTCGTATGTCGAAGTATAAACATCAGCCTCGGGAAAAATTTTTTTCAGGGCGACGAGAACCCGTTCGGCACCGCCGAATTCGCGGAGTTGGTCGTGAACCAGGGCGATTTTCATCGGAGCGGGCGATGGGAATTGGACCCACTGTCTCTTCCTTGGCAAGGAAGCATTTTACCGGTAAACTACGCCCGCAAAATAATTTTATAAGTATACCAGAGATTTGTTTGTGCAGAGGGTCAGAGTCGAACTGACATCTGGGGTTTTTCAGACCTCCGCCGTGACCACCTTGGCTACCTCTGCTGGTGCGTCTGCTTGGATTCGGACCAAGGACATCCACTTTATAAGAGTGGCGCTCTACCGCTGAGCTACAGACGCTATTATAATTAAAATAACTACTAAAATCTATGTGGACCTGACCGGAATCGAACCGGCAACCTCCGCAATGCGAATGCGGCGCTCAACCAATTAAGCTACAGGCCCTGCGCCCGGGCAGAATTGAACTGCCATCGAAGGCTTCGGAGGCCCTTATTCTATCCGTTGAACTACAAGCGCATTCAGGCAATGTAATTATATCAATTTATTGTGCAGAATTTCCGCGAATACTTTCCGGTCGGATTTATAAGTGAGTGTTTTTTTGACCTCGTCTTCTGTTATAAATTTGGCATCCATCATTTCCCAATCGTGGTCGGCCGGATCGCCGGAAATATACTCCATCAGGTAATATAAAACGGTCTTTTTAATTAATGTATCCTCAAATTTATAAGAATAATGTGTTTCCACCGGTTGACGATTGACGATTTTTGCCTCGACGCCGCCTTCTTCTTTTACTTCTCGGATTGCCGCTTGTTCTGGCGGCTCATTCGGATTGTGGTCGCCGACTAGTCCCTTAGGGAAAACCCAACCTTTGTGGGCAGAATGTTGAGTGATAAGCCACAGAGTCTGGTTGCCGAATTTTTTGTAGACGATACCGCCGGCCGACTCTTCATCTTTAACTTTCATGAGTTAATTATAATACGATGGGGTAAATTATTCAGATTTATTTTTAAAATACTGTCCGCCCATTTCGTAGGTAAAAATCGGCCGGCGGATCGGACCAACAACCAGTTGATAGATTATTGCATAAATTGACTTATATAAGCTGATAAATAAACCCTCTTTTTCGAATCGCCGGGTCGAAACGTAAAGCAAGGGTTTCCGGAAGACACCGAATCGGATACCGAATTTGTTTGCCCGCTTCATCAGGTCGAAATCCTCGCCGAAAAAAATCGATTCGTCAAAACCGCCAATTTTTTCAAACAGATTTTTTTTCAAAATCATACAGGGACCATTAGCGACCGGTAGGAATCTTTGGGCTAAAGTTGTCGAAACATTAAGTAGAAATAAAATAGCTTTTCCGCTAAATGATTGTTCTTTTGACCGGTTCCAAACGGTGAGAACATCAAGATTTTTACTATTGATATAGTAGTGGATTTTTTCCAGGAAATCGGCAGAAATAACTACGTCGGCATCGAAAAAAATCAGGTATATTCCTTGAGCTTTCCCGGCGCCGAAGTTACGCGCCATACTGACGTTTTTCAATTTTTTTTCCAGAAAATGATATGCCGGCAAGTCTTGGCGGAAAGAATTGGCCAGCGATTTAGTTTTGTCTGTCGATTCACCATCGGTAATGATCACTTCGAAATTCTTAAACGTTTGTTTTGTCAGTGCTGCCATCAACTGGGGAAGGTTTGACTCTTCATTTAGTGTCGGAATGACGATGGAAAAAAATGGTGTCATATTTTAGTATAGCGGCCGATTGCCTGGCTAATTTGAGTATAACCGTCTTTTTTCATTAAATCAATCAGTTCCAAGTTGATCTGGGCAATTAATGTGGGTCCTTGATAGATCATGCCGGTAATAAGTTGCACAAGGGTAGCGCCGAGTTTTATTTTCCGGTACGCATCGGAAGCGGAGAAAACGCCGCCGCAACCGATGATGATAAAACGCTTGCCGTATTTTTTGTACGCCAGTTTGATCAGTTCATTTGACCGCTTTTCCGTCGGTTTACCACTGAAATTGCCGACGGAGAAATTTTTTATTTCCTGTTTATCGAGCGCTGGGTCTTTTCGGTTTTTTTGCAAATTGCCAAAGACCACTCCCGTAACAAACTTAAATTTAGAAATAACGTTTAACATAGCTAAAATTTCCTCGTCGTTTTTTTCAATCGGCATTTTCACGAAGACCGGTTTTTTCAACCGCAATGTTCCGGCCGCCGTCAATAGTTCCTGCAAATTATTTAACGGATAAAAACTGATATTGCCGTACAGATTGGGACAGCTGATATTCAGTTCATAGTATGCATTTTTTATTTTTGAACGTTCAAACTTTTTAAATGCGGCAATGACGTCATCAACGCTTTGTTTTTGCGTCATGTTTTTTACGCCGTTAGTTCTCCCGATACTGATTCCAATCGGGATTTCGAATTTTTTAGTTCCCAATTTCTTAATGATTTTATCGGCGCCAGGACTTTTAAAACCTTTATTAACCATTAATGATTTTGATTTGGGTAAGCGACCCAAGAGTGGCGGGGGATTACCGTCATACGGATGATTTGTAATTGTACCGATTGTTTCAAAACCAAAACCGATGACCGGCAATATTTGCGTCAGCCAGGCTTCATAATCGAACCCGGCCGCTAGACCGATAGGATTGGCAAATTCGATTCCGGCAACGGTTTGTTTTAGTGGTAGATCATTTATTGGCAGCAATTGTTTTATCAGCCATCGGCAGGGCGGGCAGGCGCCCAAAAATTCGCCGGTTTGGACCATGAAAATATGGATTGTTTCCGGATCGATCAGAAAAAAAATCGGTTTAACAAAATTTTGATAAATGAACCCGGCGATATAAATAATCAGCGCCTTCCGTTCGGTTTCCAACCAAAAGTAAGCGAGAAAGAATAAAATAAAACCGATAAGAGCAGAGAACATGCAATACTGACAGAAACCGTGAATGACAAAAAGCTGGAGATAAACAAAATAGATCGAAGCCAGTGCCCCGCCGGTTGTTTCCACCATTATCCAGTAACGAAAAATTTTTTTACCGGTAAGCATCGCCAATAAAATAACCAGCGTTATAAGGCCATAATGGATGAGGCCGACTGCCGCCAGCGGAATGCCGAATATCATGGAATACTTACTATTCAATACTTTGCCGCAGTCGGAAAAAAGCGCCGGCAGATGGGGATTGTAGTAGCACGGAAGAGTGTTGACGACTTGGTAATGTTCCCACGTCAAATATCCGGCATCGACCGCTCCCGCCATTGCCAATAACAATAATATGGTCAGTATGCCCTTTCTCATCAAATAATTATACCATTAAAGAATGACACTTTCGACAACAACCGGGGCTTTTTCCAGGATATAAACGTCGTAATTGCGATTGTCAGTGCCGACAAATTTCGCTTCGCGGTCAAGAATCATTTCGTACGGTTTGCAGACCGGGCAGCCGTCTTTATGCGGGCATTTGAAAACGCCAAGCTGACGGGCGATTTTGATTTTTTTGGCGATGGTCAAGACTTTGTCAAGAGCAGTATCATATTCCGGCAAGGGTTTTTCTGTCAAACCATGCGGCCGTTCGAGGTACCAATAACTGGCTTTGGCGACGGAGTATGGCTGGCAATTCTTGGCCAAAAGATAATAAATTGGCAGCTGCAACGATTTAAGATTTTCATCGTGTCGCCCCGTTTTAAAATCAATAATATGAACACTGTTGGTATCCGGTGAAAATTCCAACCAGTCGATGCGGCCGCAGAGGATGATATTATCTTTGGGCGACAGCCAGAAATAAGGCAGCTCCTGTTTTATTTTCACCGCCAGGTTTTTCAGCGGTCCCGGTTCGTCCATCAGACGCTTGAGCATTTCTTCCCCCCGTTTTTTATAATCCATTTCCACGCCGGCATCGCCGAAGCCGCCCTGCTTGCCGCTTATTTTTTGCCATGCTAAATTATATTTTAGAAGAAGCGATTCCCTGAAACGTTCCTTGACGGGGAGGACGGATAGCGACTCGACGACTTCGTGGACCGCCTGGCCAAGGGAGAGCGGCGGGTTCATCAGTTTTATCTTATTGCCGGTCTCGGGATTGCGGTAAATATTTTTGAGGTAATAAGCGCGGGGACAGCGCAGAAAGTCGGAAATCGAGGAATGAGAAACCCAGACAGCCGAATATTTGTCGGTGTTCATTAAGGGAAGTATAGCGAAATCTGAAGCAATAAATCAAGCGGGGTGAAATATTTTAGGAGCGGTGGGGGCGAGATTCGAACTCGCGATGACGTTGCCGCCATGCAGGTTTTCAAGACCTGTGCATTCAACCACTCTGCCACCCCACCTATTAAAGGGTAATGGAGGCGCGTGCCGGAATCGAACCGGCGCAGTAGGTGTTTTGCAGACACCTGCGTTTCCTCTTCGCCAACGCGCCAAATATTTCCTATATTTTACCCCAAACCCGACTATTACACAAACTATAGTATATTAATAATATATGGCCAAAATCAGGCAGTATCACCATCATTTTCACTTCAGCTATACCACTTCGATCAAACGCCATTTGCTGTCAATCGCCATCGTTACCATTTTGTCACTCGTTATTTTATACTTGGTTATCCGTCTTGCCGCGCCGCAAAGCACTTTCAATATCCGCGCGATTTCGTGGGTCGACATTTTTTTGGCAAGCGTCAATACATTGATGCGGCTTTTTATTGCCTATATTTTCTCCGTTATTATCGCCATTCCTTTGGCATTGCTAATTACCAGTACTCCCAAAATCGAAAAAATCCTCCTGCCGATTTTCGATATTATTCAATCCATTCCTATCCTTGCATTTTTTCCGGTGATCGTCGTTTTTTTCACCTTTTATGGAGCGTTTGAATTAGCGGCTATTTTTATTTTGTTTATGTCGATGCTTTGGAATCTAGTTTTTACGATGATCGGCGGCATTAAGACGATTCCCGAAGATATCGAGTCGGCAGCAGCGGTTTTTCATATCCGCGATTGGAAAAAACTGCAATATATTACTTTGCCGGCGATTTTTCCGTATATCATCACCGGCTCGCTTCTGGCCTGGGGTCAGGGATGGAGTATTATCATTGTCGCCGAAGTCTTGCATACGTATATTCCTCATGGCTTGATGTCACAGGATCTTTTGGGGTTGGGGAGTCTGTTGGTTAACTCGTTTGTGCTGGGAAATAATACACTTTTTTTGTCAGCGCTTGCGGTAATGATTCTTGTTATCAGCCTGCTGAATTTTTTTGTCTGGCAAAAATTATTACGAGTTACCGAACGGTATAAATTCGATTGATGGAAACGCCAATTGTTTTCACTAAAGTTTGCAAAAAATACGATAAAGCAGTCGCATATGCGGTCGACGATTTTTCTCTGACAATCAATAAAGGCGAGTTTTTTTGCCTGGTCGGACCATCCGGCTGCGGGAAATCAACCGTCCTGAAAATGATTGCCGGACTGACAGCGCCAACCAGCGGACAACTCGTTAAACCGGCGAGAGTCGGCATGGTTTTCCAGTCCGGCGCCGTCCTTCCCTGGTTAACAGTTGAAGAGAACGTGATTTTACCACTAAAAATTAGCGGGTTGTCAACGGAAAAAGCGATGAAATTATCGGTGGAATACACTAATATGGTTGGTTTGACTGGTTTCCGACATCAGTATCCCCGCGAATTATCCGGCGGACAAAGGCAGCGGATAGGGATTGCCCGGGCCCTGGTGGTGGAAACAGAGGTATTGCTATTAGACGAGCCGTTTTCCGCGCTTGATACGCTGACGACGCAGGAGATGCACAGGGATTTATTACAGATTTGGCGGGCAACCGGAAAAACGATCGTCATGGTTTCTCACTTATTGGAAGAGGCAATAATGCTGGCTGGCAGGATCGGAATAATGGGTAACGGCCGATTGAAATCAATTGTTCCCGCTGCCAATGCTGACGTCGGAAAAATAAGAAGAATTATGGTAGAATAAAAGCTTGTTGTATGGATTATCAAAGTCCGACATACGGTAGAGTCAGCCTGCAACGGTTGAAGGAGATAATTTCTTCATATATGGCCGGCGACAAAAAAGCGCAGTATGAAATTATTGTTGGCAGCGATTCGCAGAAAATCGAAAACGACAAATACGATTTCGTCACCGCTTTAGTCATTCATCGTGTCGGATACGGCGGTATCTATTTCTGGCGTAGGATCATCCAAGATAAAAAAATTAGTTTGAAAGAGCGGATTTACCAGGAAGCGACGATGTCGCTCGAAACTTCGGAAAACTTCGTCCATTTTTTCAGAACCAACGGCATTTCCAAATACAATATCCAAATCCATGTCGACATCGGCCACAATGGCGAAACGCGCGAGTTAATCACCGAAGTCGTCGGCATGATTCGGGGAAGCGGGTACGACGTAAGGATAAAACCGTTTTCCTATGGTGCGTCGAAAGTGGCGGACAAATATACTTAATCAAGAAATTCCTTGATGTTACTTTCATTGATAATGAAGTTTTGACCTTGGCCGGAAACCATTTTATAGGCCGCTTTACGGACAATCCCTTCGATCGTCCTCTCCAGCGTCCGTATTCCCGCATCAAATCCCAGCGGCCGCGTTACTTTCAGCCACAAAGCATCATCGATTTTCAGGCTGTTAGGCGTCAGGCCAGCCTCTTTCAAGTAGCGCGGCAGGACATAATTTTTAGCAATAGCGATTTTTTCTTCGTCGGTATATGAAGGCATCTGGATTACTTCGAGCCGGTCCATGACCGCGGTGGCGACACTATTGGTGTTGTTGGCGGTGGCGACAAACAAAACCTGCGACAGGTCAAACGGATAGTCGATAAAATAATCGTTAAAAGCGGCATTTTGTTCCGGATCCAAAAGCTCGACCAGGACGCCCATAATGGCGGCTTTCGATTCGGGGGTAATCCGATCCAGTTCATCAAGAAGAATGATCGGGTTGCGGCTACCGGCGCGGCGCAAACCGCGGATAATCATGCCCGGCTCGGCTTCCGGCGAGGTTTTTGACTGGCCGCGCAAATCAAGGGCGGAAGACAAACCGCCAAAAGGAATACGGATAAATGTTCGGCCCAAAGCTTCAGCCAAGGATTTGGCAAAAGTGGTTTTGCCGGTGCCGACCAGGCCGACAAAAAAAAGTGACGGCGCATGGAAGGCGGCAGTCGGCGCCTTTTGCCGTTGAATAATCAATAGAGATAAATACTCCAGGACACGCGCTTTTATTTTTTCCAAACCATAATGATTTTTATCCAGTACTTGTTTGGCATGATTGATATCCAACAGATCTTCGGTTTTCTTATTCCACGGCAAGTGGATGATCCAGTCAATATACTTGGCGGTAATGTCCATTTGGGAAAAATTGCCGCCGTAGCGAAAAGTTAATTCGATCCGGTTTATTTGTTCAAGTGCCTTGTCGTGCAAATTAGCAGGTAAGTCGGCTTGCTGCAAACTGGTTCGCAATTTTTCCACTTCTGACAAGCTATTTATTTGGCTTTGTTGGTTAGCAGACTGATTATCCACTTGACAAAAACGAAAATTTTTATTATAAATAATTCACTGTAATTTTATTTTATAAGTTTTTTTCATAAAAAGCTATGGCAAAAAAAATG